>JAYUBJ010000121.1:0-2388 GCA_043740915.1 Verrucomicrobiota bacterium | reverse complement strand
CGCCGTGTTCCCGCGCGTACGCCGCGATGCCTTTCCAGAGCAGGCTCAACACCGCCAGGTTGCGGTGGTCGCTGTGGACGCACGCCCGGCCCAGTTCGACCAACTCGGCGCGTAGCGGTTCGTAGGGGGTGAAATCAAATTCCTGCGCGCTGTAATAACCGCGGTTGACCGCTGCCTGCGCGCCCGTTTGCAGCCGGTAGGTCCCGACAATCTGGTGCGATTGCATTTCCTCCACGAGCAGATGGTCGCACACTTCGTCAAAGGGATCGGCATCGAGTCCGGTGGCGAACGACGCGGGCAGGCCCTCGTTCAACTCGACGTTGAAGACCGCGAAGCGCAGCGCCTGGGCGGCGCGCACTTCCGCCGCGTCGCGAGCCAGGCGCAGGTTGTAGGCGAGTTGGGCATCGCCGCGCGCGAGGATGCGTTCGCCGATGATTTTCAACAGGCCAGGGTTGGATTCGGGGTCATTCACCGCAGTTTGGAGGCTAGGTGTATTCATGGAGAAAAGTCGATGATTTTCAAGTTCATTGGTGATCCGTTCATAACTCAACTTGCTTCGTTGGGGTTAATTGATAAAACTGCGGCCACCATCGGTTAAATCAATCTATGAACATCCACCACCTCGAGTTGTTCTACTATGTCGCGCGCTACGGCGGCATCAGCGAGGCGGTGCGCAACATTCCCTACGGCATCCAGCAACCGGCGGTCAGCGGGCAAATCCTGCAACTCGAGGATTTTCTCGGCGTCACGCTGTTTCAGCGCCGGCCGTTTGCGCTCTCACCGGCGGGGGAGAAACTCTTCCGCTACATCGAGCCATTCTTTGCCAACCTTGATGCGCTGACCACGGAATTGCAGGGCGGCACCATTCACCAAATCCGCATCGGCGCCTCGGAAGTGGTCCTGCGCGACCACCTGCCCGAATTCGCCCGCAATGTCCGCAAGAAATATCCCAACCTCAAAATCGCGTTGCGCGAAGGGTACCACCCGCAGTTGGAGGGCTGGCTGGCGAATCACGAAATTGACCTGGCGGTGACCGTGGTTGAAAAAAAGGCCGCCCGGGGTATCAGCACCATCGTGCTTACGGAGCTGCCGCTCATCCTGCTGGTGGAGAAAAGCAGCCGGTACACTTCCGCCGAACAGTTGTGGAAGCAGGACCGGATTGCCGAACCGCTCATCTGCCTGCCGGCCGCGGAGCCGGTGTCGAAATATTTCCAGCAGGGTCTGGCGGAGCGGGAGATCGACTGGTTCCCCAGTTTCGAGGCGAGTTCACTGGCGCTGATCACCACTTATGTGGCGAATGGCTTCGGTATCGGGGTGGCGGTCGCGCTGCCCCGGACCAAGCTGCCGCCCGAGGTGCGCGCGCTGCCTTTGCTCGGCTTTGCGCCGGTGGTGATCGGCGCGCTTTGGTGTGGCAAGCCGACGCCCGTGTGCAAGATATTTCTGGAGGAAATGCAATTGCACGCGAAGCAATTGGCGGGGCATATCATCTAGGTACCGCGCCCAATCACGCAGCTTCGCCTCCCCGAGGTTGAACTGGGGGCGCATCTCAGTTTATTGCAACCGAAGCCCGGAAAGGTTGTCGGCGAGCAGTCTCCGGTAGTGGCACGGGCGTCTCGCCCGTGAGGTTCTGGTTGCGTGCCAGCCCGGGCTTGGACTGAAACACACGGGCAGGATGCCCGTGCCACTACGCTGCTCCCTTTCGCTACTGTAGTACCGCGCCTTCAGGGTTTGATCGTGACTTCCCGGCGCGTCCGCGCCAAAGTGCTGGCGGATTGAACGCATGAAAAAAGCCTCGCAACCCACGTCCCGTTCCGGCCGCTTTGCCAGCGGCCCCGCGACGGACGTTGCCCAGTTCACCGAGTCCATCTCCTTTGACTGGCGATTGTGGGAGCACGACATCATCGGCTCGCTGGCGCACGCCGACATGCTCGCCCGGATTGGGGTGCTGACAAAAGGCGAGGCGAAGGCGATCCGCGCCGGCCTCGAACAAATCGGCCAGGAGATTGCCGCGGGCACCTTTCAATGGCAGCCCGAGTTGGAAGACGTCCACATGAACCTCGAGGCGGAATTGACCCGGCGCGTGCCCGCCGGGGCGAAGCTGCACACGGGGCGCTCGCGCAACGACCAGGTCGCGCTCGATCTCCGCATGTGGTTGCGGGAGGAAACCGCGATGCTCGCCGGGGAACTCCGCGCGTTGCAGAAATCGCTGGTTGAACTGGGCGCGAACAATTCGACGGTCATCATTCCTGGCTACACGCATCTGCAACGCGCCCAGCCGGTTTATCTCGCGCATCATTTGCTGGCCTACGTCGAAATGTTGGAACGTGACCACGCGCGGTTGGCGGATGGCTTCCAGCGCACCAACGTCTGTCCGCTCGGCAGCGGGGC
>JAYUBJ010000120.1:0-7974 GCA_043740915.1 Verrucomicrobiota bacterium | reverse complement strand
AAGCCGCCTGCAAGGCGAATCAAAATGAAGTGGGTGCGAAGCTCGTCGAAAAACACGGCGCGGAAAAGATCACCAATTTCCTCCTCAACAACGCCTTTTATTATATCCAAAAGGAGACGGTGCGCAGCTTGATCCTCGACCACGGCAAGCGCCTGGATGGCCGCACTGCGGATCAGATTCGCCCCATCTCCGGCGAAACGAGCATTCTCCCGCGCGCCCACGGTTCGGCCGTCTTCTGTCGTGGCGAAACCCAGGCCATCACGTTGGTCACCCTCGGCACCACCGAGGACGGGCAGAACTTCGACAGCTACACCGGCGGTGCCACCGAGAAGCAGTTCATCTTGCACTATAACTTCCCGAATTTCTCGGTCGGTGAAACGGGCCGCATCAGCGGTCCCGGCCGTCGCGAGATCGGCCACGGCGCGCTCGCCGAGCGGAGCATTGAACCGATGGTCCCTCTGAAGGAATTTCCGTACGCCGTGCGCGTCACCAGCGAAATCATGGAATCCAACGGTTCCACCTCGATGGCCTCCGTCTGCGGCGGCACGCTGGCGCTCATGGATGCGGGCGTCCCGCTCATCCGGCCCGTCGCCGGCATCAGCATCGGCATCTGCACTGACCACGACGATAAGGACGCCATCACGCGCTACTCGCTGCTCACCGACATCATCGGTTGGGAAGACGCCTTCTGCGACATGGATTGCAAAATCGCCGGCACCGAGAAGGGCATCACCGGCTTCCAACTCGACTTGAAACTGCGCGGCATTTCGCAGGCACTCATGGCCGAGACCGTCGAGAAAGCCCGCCTCGCCCGCCTGTTCATCCTTGGCGAAATGGCCAAAGTTCTCGCCGCGCCGCGCAAGGAACTTAGCAAGTACGCCCCGCGCATCCTCACGCTGAAGATCAACCCGGAAAAAATCGGCGCGCTCATCGGGCCGGGCGGGAAAAACATCAAACGCATCGTCGAGGAATCCGGCTGCGAAATTAACATCGAGGACGATGGCACGGTGAAAATCTATTCCATCGCCGAGGCCGGCATGCAGATCGCCCGCGAGGCCATCGAAGGCATGACCGCCGAAGCCGAGATTGGAAAAATTTATCGCGGCCACGTGGTCACGATCAAGGAATTCGGGGTGTTCGTCGAATTCCTTCCGGGCCGGGACGGCTTGGTGCACGTCAGCGAACTGGCCAACTTCCGGGTCAACAAACCCGAGGACGTCGTCAAAATGGGCGATGAAATCTGGGTCAAGTGCCTGGGCGTGGATGAGAAAGGCCGCGTGAAACTTTCTCGCAAAGCCGCCATGGAAGAAAAAGACCGCGAGGCTGGTGGTGGTTCCCCGGACGACGCTTCCCGTGCTCCCTCGGGTGACGCCCCGGTTCATGCGCAGCCCCTGCGCGAACGCGAACCGCGCGAGAAACCCCCGAAACGCAACAACGAGCCACCCAACCCCGAGGACATCGGCAAGGTGTTCCGCGGAAAAGTTGTGACCACGAAAGAATTTGGCGCCTTCGTAGAATATCTCCCGGGCCGGGAGGGTCTCTGCCACGTCAGCGAGCTCGCAAACTTCCGGGTCAAACAGACCGAAGACATCGTGAAAGTCGGCGACGAAATCTGGGTCAAGCTCCTCGGTTGCGACGAGAAGGGGCGCGTGCGTCTTTCGCGCAAGGCCGCCATGGAAGAGCGCGACAAGGAAATGGCCCCCAAGGAATAAACAGATTCTAGAATTCAAAGGCGATCCGGCAACGGGTCGCCTTTTTTGTTGAGTGGTATCCATGAAACGGAGCGCCGATCTCCTGATCGGCCCGTTCCGAATATCGATGGGGCATGCCGATCGGGAGATCAGCGCTCCCTGCTGCTGGGATCGGGGCGCAAACACACGTTCGTGGAATTTTTTCCGCCCAACCCGCGTCCGACCCAGCCACACCGCTGCGCGTCCCCCACCGCCTGCGGACACCCGCTTGCGCATCGGCATCCCCCACCGACGCCGGCCAGTTTTCAGCCGGTTTTTGCCAAAAAACGGGGAGCCGTAGCACCACGACAAGACCATTTTGGATTCAACAAGATCGCTCGCTTGCTTCTCAAGTCCGGCTGGCGGTCGTCAACCAAACGCAACTGAATCATGAAACATCCGAGCAAGAAGTTTTTGACTGGTGCCATCGTGGCTGAATTGTTGGGCCTGCTGAACGTGGGCGACCTGGGCTTCTCCGGATTCTGCCGTGCCATCGGCGCGGTGCTCTTCGTCCTGTTCCTCATCACGAACTTCCTGGAAGACGAGATGACCAAAGAGTAACGCGCTGGCCGCGTTACAATTCCGGCAAGGAGTTGGTGGGGTTGAGGGCGAATTTGGGGAGCACGGATTCGACGTGGCCATCGATGAACGTCACGTTGCCTTTGCCGTTGTGCCGGGTGGTCAGCGCGTTGAGGTTCGGAATCCAGCGGCCGTCATTGAGACCGTCCGGAGGCGCGTCCCGCTCTTCCTCGGCCAGCAGGATTTTCCCGGACGGATTGCGGACGGAGGCGGCGTTGAACGGCAGATATTCCCCGGCGGAATCCAGCGCGAGGCTCGTGCCTGCATTGACATTGTTCGTCACCAGGTAGCTCGTCATGGAGTAGCTGTACACGTACGGGTCGGTGCTCCGGTTGCCGCGCTCCAATTCGCGGGCCGCGCCGTCGGACGGACAGCGAAACAGATTGGTGGCGAAATACCCGCTGGCCACGTACGGGGCAATCACGCTTTGCTTGGGGTCGCGCGCGGCCTGCCAGTGAATCCAATCCTCCGGCAGCGGGCCGTAGAGCGTCTTCGAGCCGGGCGCGGGGAAATTATTGTTGTTCTCATCCAGGTAGAGCGAGAAGGCCACGCCCAATTGCTTGAGATGCCCCAGGCACGCGACGCTACGGGCCTTCTCCTTGCTCCGCGCGAGCGAGGCGAAAACCAACGTGGCCAGAATCGCGACGATGCCGATGACAACCAGCAGTTCTACCAGGGTAAAGGCGGCACGGCGGACGCGAACCAGAGAACGCATATTGGGTAGGGCGCGGCGCTCCGCGCGCGCCGCCACGAACCACCGCATCGGCGCGCACGGAGTGTCGCGCCCTACCGGTGTGGGTTGAATCCGATGGTTCATGGTCGTGCCGATTTGATCGGATCCATGTCGCTCAACTCGAAAACCGAGGTTGGCCGCAAGAGAACGCAAAGAACACAAAGAAAGACGGGTTGATCCTGAGGGGAAAAGGGCGGTTAACTTATGCTTTGCTGAAATCATTTCGCCACCCCTCTCTCTGCGTTCTGTGCGTTCTTTGGCGGCGATTCAATTTCAGAATTCGAGTTCAAGACGTAATACCGCAGCGCGCCGTCTTCCAGCTTCAACGTGTAATGCGCTTTGAGATGCGCCATAATCTTGTCGCCAAAAATGCTCTGCCGTAAAACCGCTTGTTCGGGGCGGTAGCGCCGCAGGACATTGAGCATTTCTGGCTGCGTGATCAAGCCCGCTTGCAGCCGCTTGGCGGACAGCACCGCGAGCTCCGGCGGCACCGGCAGCCCGGCGTAGAACGGAATCATCACGTCGTCGGCGAAAACCCAGTGCGTGCTCGCCTGTTTCGCTTTCATCAATTGCACCACTTTCCAGGCGGAGGGTGGATCGGTGGGATGTAGTGGCAACCATTCGCGGCGGGCGTGATCCGGCACATCCACCGCCGCCAGTGACAGCAATAGAGAAAACAGCAGCAGCACCACCGCGCCTTGGAACGGCGGGCGTTTGAACGCAACGAGATCAAATGTCAGCAGCCAATCCCAGCCGAGTTTCAAGGCGATGCCCGCGAGCCACGCGAGCGGCACGGCCAGATGCAGATAATGATACGGCCAGAACGGCCGGTGCCAACTGCGCGCGAGCAACTCCGTCACCAACCAGACCACGGGGAAGAGCAAGTCCCACCGCTTGCGCCAGAAGACAAGCGCCACACCCGCGAGCGCGAGCAGGTTGGTGCCTTGTTCGGCCACCAGCATGTTCGTAAGCGCGGCGTTGCCCGTGGCGGAGAAGGCCGTCCGCGTCGATGCGCCGAGATGTGTGGCCACCAGTGAATCGGTATTCCAGCCCAGCGCAAGCGCCACGAGCAGAAACACGCCGATGACCGTCCCCAGCCACAGCAACAATTGCGAACCCGCCCCCTCACCCCGTCCCTCTCCCCCTCTGCGGGGGAGAGGGTGCCCGGAGGGCGGGTGAGGGGAAAATCCGTCGCGATCCTCGTTCGAACATGGTATCAGTTCACGCGTTTGGCGGCGAAGAAGAAACAACTCCAACACGCAGGCGGGCAGCAGCAGTAGCGTGTCCATTTTGGTTTGCAGCGACAGGGCGAGACACACGCCGGACAGCAGCAAATACCCGCGCTGTTGGTTCTCGCGATAGCGCAGCAACGCCCACACCGCCAGCAGCGCAAGCGCGAGTGAGGGAATCATGATCATCGCCGAGACGGAGAGCTGCAGAAAATTCGGCGAAAACAGCAGCAGCGTGAGCGCGGCCCCTGCGGCGAGCATCCCAGTTTGGGGGCGCACGATTTGCAGAAACGCCCCGACCAACAATGCGCCAAAAAACAATACCAGCAAGCGCGCGGCGTAAATGGAGAGTCCGAAGACTTTGAACAACCCGGCGAGCAGGAAGGTGAACAAGGGCGGCTGATCGCTCCACACTTCCCGATAGAGACTGTGTCCCTCGACCGTGAGCAATGCTTTCATCACATTGAAGCTTTCATTGCCGTAATACCCAAACGCGGTGCTCAAGGGCGTCACTTGACTGAGCACCAGCATGAACAGCAACGGGACGCAAAGCGGGACAACCCAGTTCATCCAGCGCGCATCCGATTTAGTTCCGGGGAGCGCGATGCTGGGTTGGAGTTGGAGTTCAGGCTTTAGCCTGTTTTCTCCGCCCGGACAGCCTGAAGGCTGAACTCCAACGGAACTGGGGAGCACGGGCGTCGCGCCCGTTGTCTTCGGCCTCTGGCCGAAGACCTCCGCGCCGGTCAACTGAAGGGACGGTTTCAACGGCTGAGACAATATCTGCATAACCCGCTTTGTCGATCTTCCGCTGACGGAGCGCCGGAGTTAGGCTTGCGCTTCACCGCGAATCGGTTCGCCAGGTTTCGGTTTCGCGGGCTTCCGGCCTGGCCACCATTCGAGGAGGAGCAGGGCATAGCTACCCGCCAGCAGATAGGCCAGCACAATCTTCATCAGCAGATCGACGGTGGTGGGTGGGATGGACAGGGCGTCCGTGATAGTGCCCAGGCAGCCGCAGGGTTTGTGAACGCCCATCCACACCAAGCCAACGCGGTAGATGAGAAAGTTGGTGGCCAGCCAGGCGACCAGCGATGTTTTGAGCAAGGGCTTTTTCCCGAAGAACAAATAGCCGGCCAGCAGCAACTCGATAACTCCCGTTAGAACCAACACCTCGCGGTGGGTGAGCGTGAGCAGCGGGTCTTTCAAAGCCAATGCGCGGGCAGCGCCGGTGGCACTGAGGAGCTTGGCCGCCGCGGTGAAAATCAAGATGACAGCCGCTGAACCGTAAAACACGCGGCGTGATGATTTCATGAGATGAGTGTGAGCAGTCCGCTAAAAACTCGTTTCTTGGTAGGAGACGACGTGAGGAGTCTCAAATCTCTTCGGTTCCTGAAATGCAAGTTAGAGACTCCTCACGTCGTCTCCTACTTTTTCAACGGGCCAATAAATCCAGGTTTTTGTCACCGGGCGGCATGATGATTTGAACCATGCCGCCCGGAGCGGAAGACCACACTGGAGTTTTCTAGTCGGCCGATTTAAGCGCAACGCTCCTGCGGGGTACCTGCACTACCGCTGCTTGGAGAAACCGTCCGTCACGAATCGCTGGTTTCATACCGTAACCCCCGCCTCCCGGCGGCATATTTGTGCCGCCGCCACCACCGCCACCAAGAGTGCAAGGTGCTGCATATAATGTCGATGAAATCGTGGTGTTTGAATACTGGTACTTGGCATTCTGACATTGAGTTTGCGTAGTGCCGTTGGGTAGGACAACAAACACACAATTTCCTTTATACGTGTTGATCGTCACATCAACGTAGTTTGGATCTACTTTGCAGTACGTCGAAGCAGTCGTCGTGTAGCAATGGACAGCTTGCAAGGAGGTAGTGAAATAGCATGTCAATGTCACGTTAGTCATGTTTCCCTCCATCACGCAGTTTATTGTTGATCCATAGGCTGGGGTTGTGAAACAAGGGTTCTCCCAAGGGCCTTGACCGTAAGTGGTCGAAGCGAGCGACTGAATGAGGACTGCCAGCATGAACACAAGCCGAACCAGCTTGGGCGAGTGCGTTTTGATCTGTTTTTCTTTCATTTTTGTTTTACCTTTCATTTTTGTTTTTTGTGTTTAACTAGGAACCAAAGGGTTAGACTGCTCAAAATGAACGCCAAGATCACCAGCCACTTGATTCTGCGATTGGGCACCGGGGATGGAAGTCTGACGGCGTTACCCACCATAGGATAGACGATCTGGTTATTCTTACTTTGTTTTTCAAATTCCCTCCGTTCCCGCAAGTCTTGATCGCTCAACCAATCTCCATTGAAGTTATACGTAATGTTGCCGAATTGGGGTGACTCGAACGCGAAACGGAGATCCCGACAACTCGTAACGCCTTGAATCTTCGGAATCAAACGGCTGGAACTGACCGTGTCATGCGTGTTTGTCAGAGCAATTTTGATTACGAGTCCAAGGTATAACTGATTCTTTGACGTGGCCCCCGTTTTCTGCCCAAACCTTTGCACTTCGGCCAGGGCGGGGATTGAAATCTTTCCCAGTGATGTATGCTTGCTAACCTGATAGATGATATTGGTATAACCATGATCATACGGCGGCATGTATTTGCCTATCATTGGCGGTTTTATCCAGGGGCCATATTCTGGATCATCCCAGCAGGGAACGGTACCATCCTGCATAGAGACCACTTTCATAGGTAAATGAGGATGTGATTCGGAGGTATTCCAAGTCGCTGGAACGGTTGCACGCAAGGAATACGGGTTCGTGTATCCATTCACATCAAGATAACATAAGCGATCTGTTTGGTTGGTTTCAAAATAGCACGATGAAGCATAAGCCAGCCAAAGAAATGGAATGATGGGCGCGGATGTGATTTCTCGGGGGATGTTTCCCGGTACCACCTCCCCGTTGCCGATATTCTCAGGAACCCTTTTGCCCGAACGCACCACTTTGTCATGGTGGCTGGCGAGCGACACCAGGGTATAGACTTTGAAACCATCGGTGCCAACTTCCACATAATCAAAAGGGAATCCATCGGTTTCAACCCGAATCAGCCAAAGGCAATCCCGCACAGCAACCTTGAATCGGGAATGATGAGTGATTGTGGACGTTTCGCCCTGGGAGTAACCGATGTAATCCACAGTACCTTCGGCTTCAAATTCGACCATTGCCGCTTGCGCTTGGGGCAGGTCCAATCCCCAGGCAAGTACGCAAGGAACAATGAAGCAAAAGAGGCCGAGTTTCTTCATGTTGAAAAATTCATCTTTGTTACCCCGGAATGGTGGCACTGACGGGTTCACTCCACGGGCCGCGTTCGTTGCGGGTGTTAATCCAGCGGAGCCAATAGCACGCCATTTGCCCGGCTTTCGCGCCGGGGTATTCGGCCAAGTACGGCGTGGCGGTGTCGGTCGCCACGTAGGTCAATTCGCTCGCGTCGGCGGGCGGTGGGCCGCCCACTTTCACCCAGATTTCGCAGCCGGCCACGCCGTCCGGTTTGGCTTTGGAGCGGGGCGCGGCTTCGTCGCGGAAGTCGATGATATGGCTCAAGCGGCGGCTGGTATCGACCGTGGCCGTGGGTCGCGTGGTGGGCACGCCCGCGCGAGTGCGGGTGGTGGCGTGAACGGGAATCTTCAGCGCCTGCCGCTGCGCGTCGGTAATGCCTTCGCTGGCTTGAAAACGCCCGGCCAACGCGCGGAT
>JAYUBJ010000119.1:0-8012 GCA_043740915.1 Verrucomicrobiota bacterium | reverse complement strand
GTGTGGTGCGGAAACTGGCCGCGCTTGTGTCTACGGGACTTGGGACTGTGCCATTCAGCTGCACGAGCTCAATCCCAAACCGGCTGTCCCTGACGGTCCAGTCGGGACGGGCTACGGCCGCGTAGACGAACGGATGCACGCCCGGGCGGGCATCCGTTCTCGGGGCCACCGACAGGCTTTTGATCAGACAGTTCAGTACCTCCACCCGGGCCAGCACAATACGCAAACCGCTATCGGTCTGAGCGCGCAGTTTATCTGGCTTGAACGCCGCCACCCAGCAGAAAACTGGTGCCTCGCTCAGCCGCACCGCCCCCGGGACCGCGCTCGCGCAATCCGCGGTTCGGCTCTCGGACTCGGCGAGCGTCGCCGGCCAGGACACTGTAAGGTCAAAGGTCGCGGGCCCGCCCTGGCCATCGCCGGCCTGCGGAGGAACCGGTTGGGTGTACGGCTGAGTCAGCACGATCTCGCGGCCCAGGGAATCGATGGCGTAGCCAGGCTGAATGGTTACCTCGCGGTCCCCCTTCCCGCCCGCTACCGCGTAACCGCTGGCAACACCCGGCTGGTGCAGGCTGCGGTTATGAAGCCAGCGCATCTGGCGCGCAAAGTCGTCTATGGCCTGCAGGTCGGGCGCGATCAGCCGTTCGTTGTCGAAAAATCGTATTCGTTCAATGAATTTAGTGGATCCGATGGGAGTCATATGATTCTCGTCACTGACAGGAACACGTGCCGTTGTCCGGAATTCCCGGACATTCTTTTGGCTGGGGTGCCGGTATCTGGCAACCGAGCCAGCAAAGAGAGAGGCCCCGCGACTGGGCATAAGCAGCAAAATCATCTGCGAGAGTGATCGTGGTGTCCGGAATCGCAGACATCTCTTCGGGTCGCAGGACTAAGCCTTCCGGAAGGGGAGACAGTGTCGCCTGCCGGCCACTGCCAATCGGCTGCGCGAACGTCTCCACCTGCCTGGGGGCCCGGGTCACCGCATCGAGGCCGGAAAGATTCAGTTGAACAGAAGGGTCGACGCTGGCACCCCGGCCAAAGCGGATTGTCGGCTGCAAATGTGTCAGCGCCGCCAGTCCGATGGAGTCGCCCGGCAGTGTTCCATCTGGCAACGCGGCCTTTAGCGTGACCGGATCCGTCACATCCATCCAGCGGTCAAGGCGCGCCGCGTACCAGCCGGCCCGCGCCGCCACGACCGAATCAATCGTAATGGACGACGGAGTCAGAGCCGTGACAGCCGCGACGGAACCGACGAAAACCACGCCGAGGGTTTGGTTCACAAGGACCGGCAGCCCGCTCTTCAGGACCAGCACGTTGCCTGGTAGAATCTCACTGACCTCAGCGCACACCAGGGTGGGATTGTCCATCACCGCGACCAGGTCGCCCACGCGAAAATTGGAGGAATCGCTCAATGTGAGCGGTGCATCCGATGTAATCTTTGACCTCGCCTCAAAACGCACCACAGCCAATACGTCTCCCGCCTGCGCGCCCGTCAGCGGCTTGTCAAATTTCAACGTCCCGGATGGGGGTCCCTTGATCCTGCGAGTGGCCGTGGCCCCCGTCCCCGTCCCTTTGAGGAGCGTGACCACATCCTCATCCGCGAATAGATCCAGGTTCCGGACCTTTACGGAGCTGCCATCGGCGGACACTTCAGTTATCGTCGATTTCACTCCCAAATCGCCAATCGATACGAATCCTCCACCGGCGACGGTCAGAGCGGAATCAAGCAGGAGTGCCGTTCCATCAATGCCGGCGACAATGGCCGTGGATCCGTCAGCGGCACGGAGCACATCACCGGCCCGAAACTGCTCCGCTGCCACGGTGATGAGCGCATTCACCTGGCCAGTGACAGTCGTTCCTGGCCTTGCCGCTCCCAGCACGTCATCCTTCAGCAGCGAAGGAAACGGCACTTTCAGTTTGATCGATTTGCTGGTGAGGACGCTGAGGACTTCGGCTGGAACTTCCGATTCCACCGCGCCAGACAACCTGACGATGATGTCGCCGGCTTTGAATTTAGTTTTGACGGCGAAGGTGACGGTAACATTGTCTCCATCAACGGAGTCGACGGTTCGGGCGTCGTCCAGGATGTCGAGGTTGTCGTTATTTTGCAGCCCGGTCATCGCTGTCGCCAAAAGGAGGTGGTTGTTCGACAGCACCTTTTCGATAACGGCCGCAGAGCCTGCCACTGTTCCACCCCTTCTCAGAACCACACTCCCGTCCACAAATGGCAAGGCACTGGCGACTTTGACCGCCGGTGCCGATCGCGTCACGCCGGGGGTGCGGGGAAGATTTACCAGGACTACCGGGCCCAATGGCTTCAGCCCCACTGTCCCGGGCGCAACCGCCAGGTTCCACACCTGACTGCTCGCGCCTGGCCCGTCAATCCGCGACCCCGTGGCAGCGGTACCAGATGTATCGATGCGCGGCAGCAGTCGCGCTACAACGTCTTCGGGCAACAAAGTCCCCACAGTGTGGCTGGCGCTGCTCCATTCAGCCTGAGACACCGTCTTGATATCGGAGGAAACATCGACGGCCTCCTGCACTGCCTGCAACAACAGCCGGGCCGTGAAACCGTCTTTCGTGGCGTCGGTGATCGACAGCCAGGGCGGCGAAAATCTCGGTTTATCGTCGTCCACGGGGGTCCGTTGAATTTGATCGGCTTCCCACATGAGCGAGACAAAGTACAGCGGTTTCTGATTGAACCCGGCCGCTGAAGTGTCGATGCGAACCTGCAGGCCTATCGCGTCGTCGTTGATCCGCCCCCTCTGGATGTCCCCGCGCAGCCGTGCGGCGAGCGTGTCGGATCGCTTGATCTTTTCCCAGGGCGTGTTGCCGGGGGGAGTGGAACCGCCCAGCATCCGCGGGCGGGCCAGCGCTCGCGACTGCACTGGATGAAACGCGGTGTCGATTACTCCGGCTGAATCGGCGCGCGCGAGGAGCACGCCTGGTGTCACGCTCGCGCGGTCCGGCGGAATCCAGGCCGGCTGGGCACCCGCCGCAGCCCACGTCAGAGCCAGATACTGCGCCGCTCCTGAAACGACCGGCTTAAAATCACGGTTCTGCGAAACCACCAGTTCGCGCCCAAAGCAATCGTAGGCCAACCCGCAGTGCAAGGTCCCGTCCTGGTCCAGCTTCAAACCGAAGCCGACCCCGAAAGCTCCATGCGAGGCACGGTTGTGCCACCAGCGGAGTTGTTCCGCGTAATCGGGTTCATCGTTGAAGTCCCGGGACCGCAGCGCCTGTCCCTGCCAGTATTGCAACTGCTCCAGAGATTTGAATTTCGTCACTGTGGGGCGTGTCATACCACCTCGATCCGATGCTGTCCCGGCCTTACCAGCCAGGTTGGCTTCAGACAAATATTTCCGCATTGCGGCTCACAGCCCGCAGGCATCAAATCCATACTCACCACATGATCCACACCGGGTGTCTTCACGATCGTTTGCAGGACTTCCGTCCTGTATACATCCCGGCCAAAGGGCCATCCGTTCCCATCCGGCCCCCCGGTCAGCGGGTCGAACAGCCGGTTGAGCGCCGCAACGATCGCATCCCGCACCCGCGTCTGACTCTGTCCGGAAAAGCACCGCACCGCGGCCCGCACAGCCACCTCAAGATACGCGGGACCCGTCACCTCCACTCGCGTTCCGATCATGCGGTGGCTATCCAGATTGAGGCGGATGCGCTCCCGCAACGCATGATCGGGCCGCGGTGCCGGGCCCGGCGTGTTGGGCAACACGAGAACCGTGACCACACCGAAAGCCTTCACGCAATCGAAGGCGGGATGGATGTTAGCCAGCGCAGTGACCCGGGCCAGGTCTACTCCGGGAGTCTGTCTCGCCAGCGCCTCATAGTCGGCGAGCGTTACCGCGCGCAACGGTGCCTCGCGTTCAGCCACAGCGCGGGCAATGCCTTCATTTAAAGTCTCGGCGTCGGCACCGCCGGTAGCCGGCAAGGCCGTCTTCACCACCAAATCTCCGGTATTGGCGGCATACTCTTCAGCAGCCAGCCCGCTGTTCCTGCCCGCCGTTTTGACGTACGACGCCGTTAGCTCCGCCCCCGCTGCCAGCACGCGCCCCCGGCGGCCATCGCCGAACAGGACGATTCCCGTCTGGGCGTCGAGCACAAAATGCGCGTCCGCAGGCTTGGAGGCATCGAGCGAGGAGCGGGCTTCCCACGTCTGCGTACTGCCCTCCCGCGTGCTATGGAGGACCAGACTGTCGGCCAGCAACGGCGCGCCCGGCAACGTTACCCGCTGGCTGGGAGCGCCCGTTCCCCGCGCTACCGCAACCAAGCCCGTCGGTTGGCTTTGTTCAGCTGCGACCGCGTTGAACGTCACCGCCCGCACCACGGGCGGATCGCCATCGGCGGTCCGTACGCGGATGTAATACCGCGGCGCCGCCACATTTCCCAGAACCTGCTTCCGCATCTGGTCCGGACTCGCGATCCACACCGCGCCATCGCGCAGAAAGCCGCAAGTCGCATCCTCGAGGCCGAGCGAACTCCACCAGCCCTGCTGGTTAAAGTATTCCCACCGCGCATCCACCGCTCTATGCTGCCCCGCGCCCACTTGCACGTAAAGACCGATGTGCGCATTCGGCGGCAGTGGATCACTGAACCCGAGATAGAGCGCATCCGTGGCTACCATCGCCTCCAGACATCCCGGTGCCACCGTAAGCGGGAACAGTGTCCGGAAGGGGAGACTGGAGGTTTTAAATTGATAGATGCTGCCTTTAGGGATGTCTGCGGGCGCGTGTCCAGTGGCCAGGCTGAAAGCCAGCACGGTCAGCGCCGGTTTCGGAGATGCCAGCTTCAGCCCGATCAGTTCCAGGAACTTTCGTTTGTGGCGATCCGGAATGCGGTTGAGCTGATAGATATCCATCTCCGAAACAAAAGCGAAGACTTCCATCAGAGTGATGCCAGGATCGGAGGGATTGAAGTTGGTCCACTCAGGACTGTATTGCGGAATGAGTGAACGCCCTTCATCAACCAGGTCCGCCCAGCGGCGATCGTCGAGATTTGGGAGAGGGATGGGCATGATCTTCTACTTTGGCGGTGCCGCCAGTTGAATGTGGATACTGCCTGCCACCGCGATGCGGCTGGAGTTGACGGTTACGCTTGTTCCCTGCGGCTGACCATCCAGCAGCAGGGCCAAATCCTCAATGTGGTCGATGCGGGAAACCTTTCCCAGCGCGCTGGCCACATCGGAAAGGAAAACACTCCGCCCCAAATCCCAGCCTTCCCCGAACGGTCCGCCAGTCAGCGGATGCAGGAATGCGGCCAAAGCATCGCGGGCAGCCTGCTCCACAGCGCCCGCCTCCGGGGCGCTCATCGGAGCGATCACCGCGGTGATGTCGATCTCCAGGTATTCTGGCCCGACCACAAAGACGCGCTCATCGCCAGCCAACTCCGCTGGGGCACGGTCATTGATGTATTTCCGGACCTGCTGGCGCAAGCCGAACGATGGTTGCGGCCGGGGATCCTGGCTGCGCGGAATGATCAGAACGGTAACCCAGCCCGGAAGCCTGTGTCCGGCCGCGTCTTGCGTGGGGATGGCGCGGGCATAGCCAACCGCCGAGGAAGCTTCCCGCGCGAGTGTGGCATAATCGTCCACCCCGACTGCCCGGCCCCGGTGTCGCACACTCTTCGGACCCCGCTGAACGAATTCCGACAACGGCTCGCCATCGGAGCCGCCCTCGGCAGGCAGAGGATTGAAAGCCGTTTCGATTCCCACGACTACGCCGCGCAACTGGCTGATTGCCTTCGCGGGAACGTTGCCCGCCTGCCCGCCGCCCGATTGCAGAAGGCGCCCCAAAACAGACGCGCCATCCACTGGCACACGTCCGGTCTTTCCGTCGCCGAACTGCAGCAATCCGCGCGCGCGGTCAAGGGTATAGCAGCGTTCGGCGGGTCCGCAACCCGCCAGCGTCAGTTGAACATGCCAGCGCACCCAGACCTCCGACACCTTCTTCAACCGGTCGCGCCGCAACCGCAGGTCTCCTTCGACGATGTCCGGGTCCCCGCCTTCGCGCGCCAGCTGATTTTCCAGCTTCTCGATCAATTTGGCATCGCCCTGAAACAGATCCATCGCCAGGATGCGCCATTCCACATTGGCTCGCGCTCCGAAAATTTCGCGCACTTCAATGCGCTCGCCATCGAGGATCGGAATCTGGGGAACGGCGAACACCTGGCTGATGGCACCGTTACTGCGTCCGATGGGCAGGTCGTTCAGCGTGGTGCGCTGCGAGGCCCACACCGCATTCGGAAAGACGCCATTGAGCGTGGGTTCACCGGGCGGGCCGTCGTCTTTGAGCCGACCGCGCACCCAGTACAGCGACCTGGAGTCGAACCGTGCAAGCGGCGCGCTGTCGTCCTCTGTGATGAGCGAGACAATCCCCGGCAACCTCAGGTTGCGCGTTCCGTCTCCTGAGCTGAGCAGGCTCCAGGCTCCGCCATCAAAATATTCCCAGGTGAGCGCCGGACCATTGACGTCGCCGCGTTGCTCCATTACGTTGAGGAACACGCCGATCTGGCCGCCGGGCGGCTTTTTGTCGAACCCCAGGTACAGCGCCGGAGTTACATCCGCCGTACGCTCATAGGGTGCGAATGCAGTGCCTGGCCAAAGCGCCTCGTCTGTGTGGTTCCTGTACTGGAAATCGTTGCAGGCGATCACCCGTTCCGGGTGGAACGGGCCGTACTGCCACGTGTAGCTGATTTGAATGTCCGCCAGCACGGGCGGCTGGTTCACCACATACGAGATCGTATTTGTCAGGAGCGGAGTCGCGGCCGTGCCGGCCTGCCAGGTGACCTCCTGCGTATATCCGAAGCCGCCGCTGACCAGTCGCGCCCGCATCCACAGAGCGTCAGTTCCCGCCACTTTGGTGGTCTCCATGTCCACTGGTACCGTGAAGTCGATAATCTCGGTCGTCTCGAAATTACGAGCACCCTGATTCGACGGTGCCGGAATCAGGGGCGCCCAGGCGCGACCGTTCCAGTATTCCCATTCGATTTGCGGAATCAGTTTGGTTTGCTTCGGGGCGTCGCTGGCAAGCCGGCCCAGGGCTGAAGACGTCAGGGGCAGGTAAATCTTCAGCGTGGCACCCGGTTTGGTAAAAGCTTCCTGATTGCTGATGTAAAATGTCGAGCCCGGCTGCGGCTGTTGTCCAAACGGGAAAAACGGCTTCGTGGTGTCCAGTTTGGTGGCATCCGCCAGCGCTGTGTCGGGTGCCAAACCGATCAGGTTGACATCGATCTTTAGTCCCGTCCGGGCGTTGTCGGAAAGGAGCAAGGGGTCGAGGTTGTCTATCGTGTGTTGAACGCCAAAGAACACGGTGATCGACTTGGGTGAGACGCCGGACGGGATGGAAAACAGCTCCGGCTTGTTCCGATCGGCAGTAAGTGCGGAGATCTGATTCGCGAAGTCGCGAATCGTCACGCTGCCGCCGGTCAAAGGCTGCCCGGCAGTGTCGCGGAGCAGGATCGATCGCCGGTCGCCCTCCGGTTTATTCAGCTTCAGCGTCATCCGAAAGAGCTGTTCCACCGTGCTGCTGAGCTTGATCGAATCGATCCGGGGCAATACCGCGTCGCCCGCCGCGGGCAACGCTTGCGTCAGACGCCCCCGCACCCAATAACTGGTGAACCCGCCGACCGCGATCTTGTCCGATGTCGCGCCCTCGCTTTTCAACTCGATTCTGCCGTTGGCCTTCATACCCGCGGTGCCGTCTGGCGGCGTCGGATCGTCCGGATGGCAGTCCGCGCTAATGTCGAAGAAGCTGCGCCACACTTTGCCGTCCCAGTATTCCCACTGGATGTCGAGCGCCTTACTTGCCAGGCTCTGGAACTGAAAGTCGAGGTTGAGCTTCACGCTTCCGGCTAGCGCGAACAGTTTCTCGTGCGCCAGATACAGGTGGTGCGGAATCGTATCCAGATCGACCGCGGCGAATAACCGGATCGGCTTCCCCGCCGCGTAATCCGATGAATGATCGATGAAAGAATCGCGGCCTGGCCAAAGACTGAAGACC
>JAYUBJ010000118.1:0-8015 GCA_043740915.1 Verrucomicrobiota bacterium | reverse complement strand
CAGCGGGAATTCGGGATGGTGAAGCCCGATGCCGGCTGCATGTGGGACGAACCGGCCTGTCCGCTGTCGTCGGCCTACATGAACGACCTGACGCAGATCAATTCCGTGGTGGAGCGCGCCCCGCAAATCAAGGTTCCCTGGCTGCTGGTGCATGGCACCGAGGACGACGTGGTGCCGGTACAGGATTCGCGCGACATATTTGCCCGGGCGAACGAGCCGAAGCAGTTAATCGAAATTCCCGGGTCGAGCCACGTGTTCGCCGGGGAATACACCTCGATCATGATTGGTCACGTGACGAGTTGGTTTCAGGCGCAGATGAAATAGTCCGTGCCGGTTACCCCAAAGGCATTTCCACAAAATCGCCTGGATTGAGCACATCGACTTTGGCCGCAATTTTATCAGTCATGCGCCGAAGCGTCGGCCAGTCGTTGGTGGGCAAAACCAGAATCGCAAGTTTCCGACCGGCGACGCGCTGTTGGTATTTGAAGTTTTGATCGCTGGTGAGAAAGGCGTCGAATTGCGGTTCGACGGCTTCAAGCAAAGCGCCGTTTTTCAGTTGTCCCCAGCCCATTTCCTGCGCGGTGTGGACGGTGTGGTCGGGGAGAAACTTTCGCAACGGACGCGGGACGCAAGCATCCAGCAGGACTTTCATGCGGCGTGAAGCGCCGCCTTGTGGGCGTATTCCAAAACGGCAACGGCTTGTTCGCGCGTCACGTCGGGAAAGCAATCGAGGTATTCGTCGAGGCTCAGGCCGCTTTCCAAATTGTTGAACAGGCTGTCCACCGGCACGCGCGTGCCTTTGAAGCAGGGCGCGCCGCTCAATCGTTCCGGGTCAACCCAGATGGGCACCTCCGGCGGAAAATTAAAAGTCGACGCTGTTTTCATCTGGTTTCACGTTAGCAGATGCAACCGAATTGTCACGCGCTGTAATTCTCCATCCCGAAGCTCGCGTCGCTGCGCTCGAGATCGGATTCGAAAGAGTCTCACTCCACCGGATGGCATTGCGTTCCGGCCACACACCACGGAGCCAATCAGCAGGGTGGGGCAAGACTCTGTCGAGCCCTGACTGCCGACGCAGGAGGCGCGAGCGCAGCGAGCATCTTTTGCTGATTGAGGCTGAAGGAGGGAGAAGCTCGCTCGGCTCGCCTCGCTGCGCTCGAGATGGGGTTCGACGGAGTCTCACCCCACCCCCTTGGTGAACTTTGCGCCTTTGTGGTTCAACCCCGGTGGCTTCAAACGTGAGTCAAGATCGGATGGCCACTTGGGGCGCATTCGGTCAGCGCGTTTCTGAATTCCAAGTACTTCGGATAGAAAAGTGGCAGCCAAACGGACCACTTCGAACCGCGCACGGAAAGTCTGAGGTGCCGCAGCGTGAGAAGTGTCCAAGGGCGGACCGTTTCAATCTGCTCCCATTCGATTAATCTGCCCCTGCCCCAAATGTAATAAAAGTTGATGCCCGCCGGAGTAATCTCAATCACATTACAACGGGCTCCAAGATATGAACCCAGAACAAGTGGAGGGATGGATGCTGAAACACTCCAGAGGAAAGTCAGCCAGTCCCGGTGGCCATGAAAGTCCAAGCCCTCAACAAGTGCGGAAGCTACTGAAATCAGTAGCGCCAGAGTGAAAACCACCGGTCAAGGGGAGCTATGAAAAACTTTTGGTGGTCCGTTGATGTTGGAATATGCGCGCTGCCGCCAAAGAGCCAAAGCTTTATAATGATAGCAAAACGCGACAATTAGCACCAAAAACCCAATCGAAAAAACCAACATCAAAGCCCGCAGCATCCAGACCGGCGAAGGAGGACTGGGATCCTCATCTGCTGCGATCAGAACCCCGCAACCGACCATGAGCAGAAACGCTGAAATGCCAACGGTTAATCCTTTGCGGTCAGCGGGGGCAATTTCCTTCGTAACACTCATCATCAATGCTCTCCAAGGCGGAGTCGTAATCGCACCACGAACTTTCCCTGGGGAAGCACCGCCAAGGTTCCATCGATTCGCAATAACGCAAGCGGTTTCGAATCGGGTACAACCGGACCGCGAGTTGTCCCAACTCGCAGCGCGTGGCAGGGCGGAGACGGCTGGCATAAATATAACGCCGATTTGTGAGGCCAAGCGCTGCGGTTTGGGACAAACCGCGGTCCGTCAAGCCGGCGCGCGCGGAGCGACGCGCCCTACCAACATTCAGGGCTCCTATTTCGCCGTTATTTTCACCCTGTGCTACTCCTCTCTGGCCATCCTCCCTTCTGCTTGGCGATCAAGCCGGTGCGGGCCATGTTTGGGCCCGAAAAATCTCCCCAAAAAAAACCAAGATTCGGGTTTGACAAAAATTCGCAATCGGTGAATAAAGTTAATGTTCCACCCGTCCAGAACTTGACGGGTTTATCCGCTTTTTGCGGAGCTAACAGATTTTATGCTAACCATTCTAGGTCAACCATCACGGTTTTGCGACGGACTCTCGCGTCGCAATTTCTTGAAGATCGGCGCGCTGGGCTTGGGCGGCCTCTCCATGCCGCAACTGCTGCGCGCCGAGGCGCAGGCCGGCATCCGCCAGTCGCACAAGGCCGTGATCATGATTTTCCTGCCCGGCGGACCGTCCCATCAGGACATCTTTGACCTCAAAATGGACGCGCCTTCGGAGATCCGCGGGCCTTTCAAACCGATCCGCACCAACGTTCCCGGTATCCAGATTTGCGAACACTTGCCCCGCCTCGCCGGCATGATGGACAAACTCGCCATCATCCGCTCGGTCGTCGGCGCCGCCGGTGGCCACGACGCCTTCCAATGTTTGACGGGCCGGTCGCCGACAAACCAACCTCAGGGCGGCTGGTTCAGCATGGGTTCGGCGTTGTCCAAAATCGAAGGGCCGGTCAACAAATTCATCCCGCCGTTCATCGGTTTGTCCCCCAAGATGGGCCACATGCCCTGGGCGGACACCGGCCAGCCCGGTTTTCTCGGGGTATCCCACGCGCCGTTCAAACCGGATGGCGCGGGCAAAACCGACATGGTGCTCAACGGCGTCACCCTCGATCGCCTCGCCGACCGCAAAACGCTCCTGGCCAGCTTTGATAATTTCCGACGCGACGTGGACGCCAGTGGCTTGATGACCGGTTTGGACACTTTTAATGAACAGGCCTTTGGCATGTTGACCTCGAGCAAGCTGGTCGAGGCTTTGGATTTGACCAAGGAAGACAAACGCGTCGTCGAGCGCTATGGCAAAGGTGATCCGAAGAATCGCGACGATGGCGGCCCGAAATTGATGGAACATTTCCTCATCGCCCGCCGCCTCGTGGAAGCAGGCGCGCGCTGCGTGACGCTGGCGTTCAGCCGCTGGGATCATCACGGCGACAACTTCGGTGCGCTGCGCCAGGATTTGCCGATGCTCGACCAGGGCGTGAGCGCGTTGGTGGAAGATTTGCATCAGCGCGGTTTGGACAAAGATGTGTCCGTAGTGGTGTGGGGCGAGTTCGGACGCACGCCGAACATCAACAAAGATGCGGGCCGCGACCACTGGCCGCGGGTTTCCTGCGCCTTGCTCGCGGGTGGCGGCATGAAGACCGGACAGGTCATCGGTTCCACGGATCGACTCGGTGGTGAAGCAGTGGATCGTCCGACGCAATTCGGCGAAGTTTTTGCCACGTTGTACCAGAATCTCGGCGTGCCGACCAACAAGGTCACCATTCCCGATCTTTCCGGCCGCCCGCAATTCCTCGTGAATCAAGGCATCGAGCCGATGAAAGAACTCATCGGCTGAACTGCGCATGATGAATTTCGAACAGCGAACGCTCCCGTCGCCGCGCCTCCGGGGGTCCGGTTTGGCCGTCGAAATTCCTAGTTCAAGATTTGTATCATGCTGACCATCAATGGCCAATCCTCCCGCTTTTGCGACGGCGTCTCCCGCCGGAATTTTCTACGTATCGGCGCACTGGGAATGGGCGGGCTGGCGTTGCCCCAGATTCTTCAGGCCGAGGTGCAATCGGGCATTCGCAAATCGCACAAGGCGGTCATCATGATTTACCTGCCCGGCGGGCCGCCGCATCAGGACACGTTTGATCTGAAGCTCGACGCTCCGTCAGAAATCCGCGGCGAGTTCAAACCCATCCGCACGAATGTTCCTGGAATCCAGATTTGCGAGCACCTGCCGCTCATGGCCGGCATGATGGACAAGCTCGCCGTCATCCGCTCAATGGCGGACGCGCGCGACGACCATACTGATTTCCATTGTTTGACGGGCCGCTCAAAGAACAATCAGCCACCCGGCGGCTGGCCCTCGTTTGGTTCCGTGATATCCAAGCTGCAAGGCGCGAACGATCCCGCCCTGCCACCATTCATTGGACTCGAGCCAAAGATGCAGCATCGGCCCTACAATGCCGCGACGCCCGGGTTCCTCGGCGTGTCGCACCAGTCGTTCAAGCCCGCGGGCGAAGGCATGGCCGACATGACGCTCAACGGCATTTCCCTCGAACGCCTCGCCGACCGAAAGAATTTGCTGACCTGCTTTGACCGTTTCCGCCGCGACGTGGACTCGAGCGGCTTGATGGAAGGGCTCGATACCTTCAACGAACAGGCGCTGGGCGTGTTGACCTCGAGCAAACTGCTCACGGCGCTCGATCTCTCGAAGGAAAATCCGCGCGTCGTCGAGAGCTACGGCAAGGGCGATCCAAAGACGCATGGCGACGCCGCGCCGATGCTGACCGAACAATTTCTCATGGCGCGTCGGCTCGTCGAAGCCGGGGCGCGCGCGGTGACCGTGGCGTTTGGTTTCTGGGATTATCACGGCCAGAACCACAAGAACTGCAAGGCCGACCTCCCGCTGCTGGATCGGGGCGTCACGGCGTTGGTGAAGGATTTGCATGACCGTGGTCTCGACAAGGACGTCAGCGTGGTGGTCTGGGGTGAATTTGGGCGGTCACCGACAATCAACAAGGACGCGGGGCGCGACCATTGGTCGCGCGCTTCATGTGCGTTGCTGGCCGGTGGCGGGATGAAGACGGGCCAGGTCATCGGCGCGACTGACCGGCTGGGTGGCGAGCCAAGCGAACGTCCGGTGCGCTTCGGTGATGTCTTCGCGACCCTTTACCACAACCTCGGCATCAATGTGACCGAGGCGACGGTGGCGGATCTTTCCGGCCGCCCGCAATTTCTCGTCGAGCCGGGCTGCGAGCCGATGAAGGAACTGATCTAATTTTAGTTTATGCTGACCATTTACGGCCAACCGAAATCGAAATTCTGCGATGGTTTATCGCGCCGGGATTTCTTGAAGATCGGCGGCCTGGCGATGGGCGGGCTGGGGCTGCCGCAGATTTTGCAGGCCGAACAGCTCAACGGCATCCGCCAATCGCACAAGGCGGTCATCATGATTTACATGGCCGGCGCGCCGCCGCACCAGGACATGTACGACTTGAAGATGGACGCGCCGCTTGAGGTGCGCGGTCCGTACCAGCCGATATCCACGAATGTCCCAGGCATCCAGATTTCCGAGCACATGCCGCGCTGCGCGAAGATCATGGACAAGCTGGTGCCGCTGCGCTCGCTCTACGGCTCGCCTGACGGCGACCATGATTCGTTCATTTGCTACACCGGTCACTCACCGCGAAACCAGCCGCCCGGCGGACATCCTTCGATGGGCGCGACGCTCTCTAAACTGCAAGGCCAGACCGAGAAATACATCCCCGCTTTTGTCGGTCTCGCGCCGAAGGCGGGGCATCCGCCGTACGGCTCGCCGGGACACCCGGGATATTTGGGCACGCCGCACGCGGCGTTTCGCCCGAATGGCGCGGGGATGGATGACTTGACGCTGAACGGCATCACCTTGGATCGCCTCGAGGACCGCAAGGCGCTACTTTCGAGTTTCGACAATTTCCGCCGCGATGCGGACAGCAGCGGCGTGGTGGAAGGACTGGATGCCTTCAATCAGCAAGCCTTCAACGTGCTCACGTCGAGCAAGCTCGTGGAGGCGCTCGACATCTCGAAGGAACCGTTGAAGGTGCGCGAGCGGTACGGCAAGGGATTCACGCAAAATTACGGTGACGGCGCGCCGCGCAACAATGAGCATTTTCTCGTCGCGCGCCGCCTGGTCGAGGCGGGTGCACGCTGCGTCACGTTGAACTTTGGCCGTTGGGATTTTCACTCACAGAACTTCAGTGAACTGCTCACCCACCTGCCCTTGTTCGACCAGGGAATCAGCGCGTTGGTGGAGGATTTGCACGCGCGTGGACTGGATCAGGATGTCG
The DNA here is from genome assembly GCA_043740915.1 of Verrucomicrobiota bacterium. Lineage (GTDB taxonomy): Bacteria > Verrucomicrobiota > Verrucomicrobiia > Limisphaerales > JAYTXL01 > JAYTXL01. The sequence goes on along the minus strand of JAYUBJ010000118.1, from coordinate 1,780 downwards.
CGGTCGTGGCCTGGGGCGAGTTTGGCCGCACGCCGCAAGTCAACGCCGACGGCGGGCGCGACCATTGGCCGCGCGTGGGCGGCGGCTTGCTCGCCGGTGGTGGAATGAAGACCGGCCAGGTCATTGGCGCGACCGACCGCCTCGGTGGGGAGCCGATTGATCGGCCGGTGCATTTCGGAGAAGTGTTTGCCACGCTGTATCACCAGCTGGGCATTAATCCGAACACCACCACCCTGCCCGACCTGACTGGTCGGCCGCATTATCTTGTGGACGGGTGGGAGCCGATGAAGGAATTGATTTAATAACGCTGGTTCGCGTCGAACCGGCCTAAGAAAGACGATTTATGTCCGAGCCAATTGAAACCAAACCGGCCGAGGCGAAGCCGGCCGAAACGAAAGCCGCCCCGTGCGGCGCGAAAAAGTCGGCATTGTGCGGCGCGGCCATTGGCGTGGTTTTTGGAACCGGCATTGGTTGGGCGACGCACAGCCTGGCTGTCTGGCTGCCGCTGGGCATCGTGCTGGGACTTGTTTTTAGCGGCATGCTGCGTGGCGGTGGTGGGTGAGCGCCCAAAGCGCAGTAGTTGCCGGTCGGCAACTTGACAATGTTGACAACGCCGGAAAAGCGGAAATATTTTTAACAGACAACCTATGAAAAATAATCGATTCAACCGAATGGTTCTCGCGGTCGCGCTGGCCGGCGCCTTCAGCACCGGCGCGCTGGCCAAGGAAACGGCGGACCTCAAGCTGCCCGGCAAGGTCACCGGCCTCCAAATCCATTGCCAGACCGACGGCGAATCAAAGACCGATCAGGCCCTGCATCTGCGCGGCAAGGACGCGAAGCAGCAGTTGCTCGTCACCGCCAAGTTCGACGGCGGCACGCTGCGCGACCTCACGCGGCAGGTCACTTACACGGTCGCGCCAGCCACCATCGTGAAGATCGACAAGAACGGCCTGGTGACACCACTGGCGGATGGCACCGCGACCATCGTGGCGAAAGGCCCGGAAGGCTCGTCCACCACCCTGTCGGTCACGGTCGAAGATTCCAGAGTGGTCAATTCGATCAATTTCGCGAACCAGATCGTGCCCATATTCACCAAGGGCGGCTGCAACGGCGGTGGTTGCCACGGCAAATCCAGCGGTCAAAATGGTTTCAAACTTTCATTGCTCGGTTTTGAACCGACGGAAGATTACGAGCACCTGGTGAAGGAAGCCCGCGGCCGCCGCCTCTTCCCCGCGGCACCGGAGCGCAGTCTGCTGTTGCTCAAGGGGGCCGCGATTGTGCCGCACGGCGGTGGCAAGCGGCTCGATCCAGAGTCGGACGATTACAAGTTGATCGTCCGCTGGCTCGCGCAGGGCATGCCCTACGGCAAGACCAACGACCCGTCCGTCGTCAGCATTGAGGTCTTCCCCAAGGAACGCACGATGGCACTGAACGGCGAGCAGCAATTGGTCGTGATGGCGAAGTACACCGATGGCTCCGTGGAAGACGTGTCCCGCAGCGCGCTTTACGAGGCGAACGACAAGGACATGGCCAAGATCGACGCCGGTGGGCGCGTGAAACTGTTCGAACAACCGGGCGACGTGGGCGTGATGATTCGTTATCAGGCGAAGGTCGCGGTGTTCCGCGCCACCATTCCGCTGGGCGCGCCCGTGGATAATCTGCCGGAGCCGAAAAATTTCATCGACGCCCTCGTGTTTAAGAAATTGAAACAGGTCGGCATGCCGCCCTCGGATTTGAGCGATGACGCGACCTTCCTGCGGCGGGTGTCGGTGGATGTGGC
>JAYUBJ010000117.1:0-2412 GCA_043740915.1 Verrucomicrobiota bacterium | reverse complement strand
CATGTTCCCGCGCGACCGCGTCATCGCCAGCCTCGCGAAATACAACCTTGCCTACAGTGAAAGTGAATCCAGCGAAGCCTTGACCGGACGCCTCGCGCAATTCTACGCCGAGCGTACGTTGACCAAGAATCCCATCACCCCCGCCGACCAGGCCGAAGGTTTTTTCCTGCTGGTTTCAAACCGCCTCACCAAAACCACCGGCCACATCCTCCCGGTGGACGGCGGCCTGAGCGATGCGTTTTTGCGGTAAGAGTTGGAAGTAGCGGCGGGCATCCTGCCTGCCGTAGAGCCATGGCATCTTGCCTGGCGGATAAAACGCTCAAACGGAACATAACCATTGGATTTTTCACGGGTCGCGGAACAATCGGGTGTTGATTCCGGGCGGCAAGATGCCGCCCTCTACGTCAGGCAAGGATGCCCGAAGCTACGAGCTTGCAAACTGCTTCTAACACGATTGGGGTTTGGAGTTCCGCCTTCAGGCGGATTCCGCGCGCTGCCACCCGAAAGGGTCATCTTTGCCTTTCCAATTTGAGGTGCGAGATATCGAAATAGAATGTCCGCACAGTGCCGTCGGGTCGGGTCAGGGTGACGATGTCATAGGTCTTATGCTTTGCCCAGGCCTTTGAACGCTGCAAAGTGCTTGTAGGTTTTATCGTAGGTTGGAGCTTGTGATCATACTCCCACTGCCAAATCCAGTTTGCCTCATAAGCATGCACTGATGCCAGCTCAGTGAAAACCACAAAGGCCGTTTCAAATGACGATCCGTCCCCGTTCACCGCCGTCACTGGGGGCCCACCGGAACCTAAACCAGCTAGGTAATCCCAAGGCTCCGCTCGTGGTTCACCGCGCCCCCACGGAATGCAGCCATTGACGAAGACCACGATTGCCAACATTACGAGTTGTAAAAGTTGAGCGCGAAATTTCATGTATGGCCGATTCAAGCGTAGGACAGGCGTCGCGCCTGTCTCCATATTCCAGAACCAAGTCCACCATCTGGGACGGCTTTGAGTCGAAGACAGCGTTTCACAAGAGCTGATTCCTTTGCAATTAGAGACAGGCGCGACGCCTGTCCTACGACATCGGTCCCGGCTCACCCAAAATTCCGCTTCAAACGCCAACTGTGATACGCCACCCGCTGTTCCCCGCTCATCTTGTCAAAGTCCGGCTTGCCATCCGCGAGCTTTGGCCAGTCGGACGTGCCGGTTTCGGATTTCGGATTTCGGATTTCGGATTTGTCCGGGCTGGTGCCGTTGCCTGCGAGGGGATTACTCCTCACCTCCACCGTCGCGCGCTTCGTTGCGCTGCCATCATAGCTCATGGCCTGGTCGGTGAGTTCCAAATCCTTTTCCAAAGCCCGATGCGGCTTGATGCCTTTGCCTTGGAGCACGCCGTGGTACGCGCGCACGGCTTCTTCGGGTGAAATCTTGCCGTCGGTAATGAGACGCAGCATCTCGATGAATGCAAGTTGATGCTCCGCATTGTTGATCTTCCGGCCGAACAGCGCCACGCGCGCGCCATATTTCTGCGCATCGTGGATGAGCCGGAACGCATCGTAGGTCGTGCCCGCGCCCCCGCCGAGAATCCCGACGACGAGATTCGGATCGTATTGCGCCAGTTCCTCCATTGCTTTCGGACCGTGATACACAATCTTCAGAAAATCCGGCCGCCCGGAGTCTGGCACGCCGGCGAGGGTGCGGAGAATGTTGTCGTTGATGAACTCGCCCAGCTTTTCCGGCACGATTCCGCTGTCCACGTTCGGATCGAAGATCTCGAGGAAATGCCGGAACTGTTTCCGCTCCGCTTCCTCGCGAAATTCCTTGTACCACAGCAACGCCTCGCGGTCCTGCTCCAGTTCATTGACAAAGGTGATCGAATACAGCCCGAGATTCGCACCGGGAAATCCGCCGCTGCCATCGCGGTCGCATTCGATTTCACCACACTGAATGTGGTCGATGCTTGCACTGCGGAACGGCTGGCTCGGCTCGCGCGTGTAGCAGCCGTGGCGCACCGCCCACACATCGGTGGTGTCATTCGCGCGCGCGGCGGGCGTGACGTGCGAGTTCTTGAACAGCCCTTCCTTGATGGTGAGTTGCTCGTTCACGTAGGCGGACATGAGCATAATGTCCACCAACCCCTGGTGCGTGACCTCGCGGATGATGTCGAGAAACTCGGGCAGGTTGCGATAGCCAAACTCGTCGCGGGTCCAGACCTCGGGCGAGAACTGCGCCAGCCGCGCCCCATGTTTCGCCAGAAAGCCGCGCGGCCCCGGTGCGCGCGCGCCGAACGCCATGTCCGCATCCTTCGCATCCGCAAGGATGAACGCGCGCGCGGAGCGGCTCGCCTTGATTTCGGCCAGCTTGGTGTCGAGGGATTTCATCACACCTTCACCTTTGCCAGCGTTTCCTTCAGCGC
>JAYUBJ010000116.1:0-2414 GCA_043740915.1 Verrucomicrobiota bacterium | reverse complement strand
TTTAGCTCCCCCATCCCGTCTTCATCCGCGCTATCCGCGGGCCATTCCAGTTCCACCTAATCCAGCGTCTTCAGCCCGTTGACCACGCTCATTTTGGCGACCGAAATCGCCGGCGCGATGCTCGCCACGATGCCCAGCGCGGCCGCCACCAGCGACGCCTGCCCCACAATCCGCGGATTGACTTCGAACGTGATGAGAATGCCGTTGGTCAGCGCCGAGATGTTGATGTTGCTGTAGAGCAGCCAGGCGCCGCCCACGCCGAGCAAGGCACCCACCATTGCCAGTCCAAAACTTTCCGCCAGGATGAACGCGAACAATTCCCGCCGCCGGAAACCCAGCGCCTTCAGCACCGCCAGCTCCCGGAAACGCTCGCGCACCGCCATGCTCATCGTGCTCGTCGAGACCAGCAGCAACGTGAACACCACCACCGAGCAGATGGAACCGATCAATTGATTGATGCCGCCCCACATTGAAATAAAACTGAGTTGGAAGGCGCGCTCACTCTCCGCCCGCACCTCGGCCGAGGTGTTGGCAAACGCCTGGTTGATGTGATTGATGACTCCCGGGACTTCCTCGGCCGAATTCGCCCGCACCCACCACGTGCCGACCGTGCCCGCCTCCGCCCCCAACGCTTCATCCAGCCGCTTCTGGTGAAACAATACATTGCGATCATCCAGGGTGCCTTCGAAAATCCCCGCGATCTTCAGCTCCAAATCGCACGGCCACATGGTGCCGGTAAGCAGCATCTTGTCGCCCACCGCCAACTGGTAGCGGTCGGCGGTGATCTTGCCGACAATGCAGCTCTTCCGATCTCGGATCCAGCTATCCAACTGTTTCAAAGGCAGTTTGGCCTCGCCAAACAGCTTGGTCAGCAGCTCGGCATCCATCGCAAACTGCGCAAACGTCGTCATCTCTTCGTCGCGAAATTTGCCGCCAAAAAATGTGAACGGTGACACCGCCACCACTCCCGGAATCTTTTCCAGCACGACCCGCTGCCGCGCCGGCAGGACGTTGGCAATCGAGATCTTGTTCCGCACCGCAATGCGCAACGACGCGCCGATGTCCTCGGGCGGCACCGTCAGTTCCCGCAGTGCCACCAGCAGCGTGACAAACAGAAACAGGCTGGCCGCCACGCTCAAAATGGAAAGCGTGGCGCGGCGCTTGTTGCGCAAGGCATTTTTCACAATGAACGTGCCAATGGTCATGCGCTCGAGCGGACCGCTAATCGGTCAACTCCCCTTTCTCCAGATGAATCGTGCGCGATCCAAATGCCGCCGCCTTGGGATCGTGCGTGACCATGATGACCGTCTTGCCGACGGTGCGGCTCAACGATTGCAGGATTTGCAACACCTCCTGCGCCGAGTGCGAATCGAGATTGCCCGTGGGCTCGTCGGCCACCACGATGCTCGGATCGGTGACCAACGCGCGCGCGATGGCGACACGCTGCTCCTGGCCGCCGGAAAGCTGCTTGGGCAGGTGATGGCCGCGATCCGCCAGGCCGACCAATTCCAGGGCGGTGCTCACTTGCAGCCGGCGCTCCCGCCCATTGAGGCGCGTCAATAGCAGCGGCAACTCGACGTTTTCATGCGCCGTCAGCACCGGAATCAAATTGAAGGTCTGAAAAACGAAGCCGACGTTTTGATTGCGCCAATCGGCCAGTTCCGACTCGTTCAACTGGGTGACATCGATCCCTTGCACGCGGCACTCGCCGCTCGTCGGCCGGTCGATGCCGGCGATGATGTGCAGCAGGGTCGATTTGCCCGAGCCAGACGGGCCCATGAGCGTCAGGAATTCACCCACCTGGATGTCGAGGGAGATATTGTTCAACGCCGTCACATTGATCTCGCCCTGCTGGTACACCTTTGAAAGCTGGCGGATGGTGACAATGGTTTCAACGGCCATAAATAAGTGGTGCGGAGCATAGGCGCCCAGAAATGAAATGCAAAGCGCGGCCTTCAGCGTCAATCAATGCGGCTCGAAACTAGACCTTAATCTGTAGCCGCAACCTACAGTTGCGCTCAAACTGTAGCCGAAACCTTCAGGTTGCGCTGGCCTGCGAGGAGGAAAGCGTGGTGGGGCGCCGGCGGGAACGCAGCCCAAAGGCGTGCGGCTACAGGAAGACCCGCGCTCCGACGCCAGTTGGCGGACTTCCTCCGGGTCAATGCCCCCGTTTTCGAATGGCTGTCCGGCAAAACCAGCCGCACGATTTTCCAAAGCAACGGTGAACGATTCTCCTTCTCCCCGGGGGAGAAGGCCGGGATGAGGGCGAACTGAGCCACCGCCGACCGGCGACGTGAATGGCGCCAATGGCGGTTTAGGAGGCGGCCTTCCACGGAGTAGAAGGCTTGGAGTTGAATAGTTTAGCATATTGTTCGGGACATTCTCTCCAAAGTTTTCTATCCTCGCGGCATGAG
>JAYUBJ010000115.1:0-2414 GCA_043740915.1 Verrucomicrobiota bacterium | reverse complement strand
CCTCGCCCTTGGCCTGGACGTGGATGCCGTAGCGTTTTTCCAAACCCTCGGCGAGCAACTGGCGCAACCAGCCCTCACGCGTGTAGTGCTCGGGCGGCGAGAAAACCGGATAATGCAATTTGCCGAATTCGATTTCGACATTGCACTTCTCCGCGACCTCCATCGTATTCTTCACCGCCTCGGGCACTTCGGCGAAGAGCGCCTTCATTTCGTCCGCTGAGCGCAGATAAAACTGTTCCGGCTGATAACGCATCCGCTTCGTGTCCGACAACAGCGCCTGCGTGCCGATGCAAATGAGGCAATCATGCGCGTGCGAGTGGCCGCGCTCGACATAGTGGACGTCATTCGTCGCGACTAGTTGCAAGCCGAACTCTTTCGCCCAGGGAATCAACTGGCGGTTCACCTTGGTCTGCTCGGCGATTTGGTGGTTTTGGAGTTCGAGATAAAAATTCTCCACGCCAAATGTCTGCTTGAACCAGTCGATGGCGTCGCGCGCCTTCTGCGGCTGGTCGCGATGGATGCACTCCGGGATTTCGCTGGCCAGGCAGCCGGAGAGCGCGATGAGGCCGTCCTTGTGCGCGGCGAGGAGTTCCTTGTCGATGCGCGGCTTGTAATAATACCCCTCCAAATGCGCGGCGGTGGTGAGTTGGACGAGGTTGCGATAGCCCGCCTCGTCCTTTGCGAGCAGCAGGAGGTGATGATAAACATCCCGGCCGCCACTGGCCGACTTCTTCTCGAACCGGCTGCCCGGCGCGACGTAAACCTCGCAACCAATGATCGGTTTGATGCCCTTGTTGCGCGCGGCCTGGTAAAAATCTATTGCCCCATAAAGCACGCCGTGGTCGGTGATGGCCAGCGCGGGGAGCCTCAGTTCATAGGCCTTGTCCATCAAGCGGTCGAGCCGGCAGGCGCCATCGAGCAGTGAATACTCGGTGTGCAGATGCAGATGGACAAAGTCAGCGTGCGACATCCGGCAAAATATGAATCCACGCATGCAAAGTTCAAAGCGCAAAGTTCATCCGGCATGCAAAAGATCCAAAACAACTACAAATGGAGTTCGCGCAACCGGTGGCCGCACCTGCTTGCAGACTGTAGCCGAAACCTTCAGGTTGCGCGGGCGCGCGAAGGATGGAGGGCGTTCTGGTCACGGGTCGGGTGTGGTCGCATCCAGGGAGAACGCAGCCTGAAGGCGTGCGGCTACGGGAAGTGGCTACCGGAATCGCCAAAATAGTGAAAAGTTTTGAGTTGTTATGGCTTCGGCGCTTCGCTACGATTTTCAAATTGCGACGGTCTTCTGGTCAGTGAATCCTCTGGTCAGTTGGTTTCCTGTTCGAATGGTCGGCTCATCGCGGCGGATAACTATGTTAACTATGCACGATTTTTCTTTCTGGTCGGCCATTGGCTTTATCCTGGGGGTCCTCTACGCCAGCTTTTTTGAGTGGACGTTGCACCGCTATTTCATGCACCGGCCGGTGGGAAAGTTTGATTACGCCTTCCAGGCGCATGCCGTGGTCCATCACCAGACTTTCAAGGCCGACCACACCTATCATTTGATTGATGAGAAAGATAAATACACGATCCCGATGGCATGGTGGAACGGGCCGCTGCTGATCGCGCTCACCCAGTTGCCCTTCGCCATCGCGGGGGCGTTCATGGGGCACTATTCCATCCTCGCCGGCTCCTTCGCCGCCTGTTGTGCTTACTATGCCACCTACGAATACTTGCATTGGTGCATGCACCTGCCCAAGAAACGGGATCTCGAGCGTTCAGGGATTTTTTTCCGTTTGAACGGCCACCACCTGCTGCACCATCGTTACATGCACAAGAATTTCAACGTGGTGCTGCCACTCGCCGACCTCTGCCTCGACACCTTGCTGCGCCGTTCTCCCGTGCATTTCGCCCAACCCACCGGGCCGTCCGTCCCCAATGTCCAGCCCAAGACCGCCCAGCGCCAGCCAGTTCCGGAACTGGTGGCGGCAGATTAATCCCGCGTTCAGAATCCTTGCCGCAAAAGAACACAATGCGGCGGAGCCGAAAACTAGACGGCACGGACTGACGGCCTGCAGGAGCTGTGATTTACAGAAGAAAACCAAGGAAACGAAGCCCGAAGCCGTCTTGGTTCTCTTCGTTTGCTTCTGTTCAATAGTGCTTCCGCCGACGGTGAAAAATAATTTGCCATCGGCGTCGTTTCCTTGAAACTCCGCGCATGAGCAAAACTGCCGCGCCCGTTTCCAAAAAATTCGCCGCCTACCCGCGCCTCAATCCCCTCGGCGTCGGTAAAGACATCTCCGCCGCCGACCTCATCGACCACGCCTTCCTCGCCTACAACGGCGGCCGCCTCCGCGAAGCCGCCAAGCTGCTCGTCGAGAAAATGCTCCCCGGCAACGGCTTCATCGGGCTGAGCCTCACCGGCG
>JAYUBJ010000114.1:0-2426 GCA_043740915.1 Verrucomicrobiota bacterium | reverse complement strand
CCAACTCGAAGCCCGGTTCGATCAAACCAACCGCCTCTTTCGCATCGGACTAATCAAGCCAACGCTCACGCAAGTCCTCGGGGGTTTTGATCCGATCGACACGCCGCTCCAGCAGTTCGATGAAGCCGTGCAGCGCCCGTTCGCGGAGTTCCCTCATGAAACCGATCTTGATGTGCCGAATGCCTGGCCCGGTTACCTCAACCAGCGCGATCTCGCCCAGAGCCTGGCGAGTCGGGCCAAGATCCATGCCCTGCTGGGAAGGCGCACGGACACGCTTAAGGATTTGCACCGGCTTCGTGCGTTGATTGACATCGCGAATGCCGGCCAGCCGCAAACGCTCGTGGGAGCAATGATGCGGACGGCCATTACCAGACTGCTCGCGGACGCCGTGCAGGAGTTGATGGAGGCGAAGCTCCTCGCCCCGGAAGACTGGGGCAGCGTCCAACGTGATCTCGCGGACATCGATCTGCTGGGACCGCTACTGAGCGGCATGCGGGCGGATCGAGCTGCCGCACTCGAATGGTTGGACCGTCATGCGGATGATCCGGCTTTCATCGTCAGCAAGTCCAGCCAGTGGAGTCTGGCCGCCACACCCGTTCCCACCAGTGCAAACTCCACTTTCACCGCTCAAGTCTTGGCCCAGGCACAGGGTGCGATTCAGAAGATTACCCCCGACCGCAACTCCGGACGCCGGTTTTACGCGGGACTGTCACCGCGCGGGTGGGTGGATCAGAACAAGGCGTTGCTGGCCCGGTTGGTCCAACGGCAGATTGAAGGCATTGACCCGGCCAATCGCCGTGTGGATTCGCTTCGGAGGGATCACCTGCAAAAGGAGCTTGAAGCCGACCTCGAAGGCATGGTCACTCCTTACAACTTTCTGGTCATCGTTATCGGCAATTATTCAAAGGCCAGTCAGACCTGCGCGCGGAATCAGACGCTGGTCAACGAAGCGTTCGTCGCCTGCGCTCTCGAACGCTTTCGTGCTGCCAACAACCGTTATCCTGAATCGCTGAACGAACTCGTTCCTCAGTTCGCTGACCGGCTTCCCCACGATCTCTTCGACGGCCAACCGTTACGCTTCCGGCGCGAGCGCAGCGGCTATGTGCTGTATTCCATCGGCTGGAATGCAAAGGATGACGGAGGAAGAATGGAACCCATAACTAACGCGCGATTTTCGTATTACCTTCAGTGGAGTGAGACTGAAGGCGATTGGGTTTGGCCGGGCGTTCCTAAACCGGAGCAGCCGTAGCGGTTCGTGATTGAAGGTAATTAAAACACTTCCGCCTTCAAACCCGTGACCACGCGCACTTGTTGCGCGATGCGCGACAGACTTCGGAGCGGCAGGTGGCCGCACTCCGAACGCGGGGTCGGCCGCGTGGCCGAGTAAATCTGCACCAGCGAGATTTGCGCGCCCGCCTCTTTCAATTCCTTCAGCCGCTTGGCATATTCCTCAATTTCACGAGCCGTCGGCTCGCAACCGTTCAGGGACGGAAACAGGCTCTGGATGACCACCGGGCGCCGCCGCGCCACCACCAGAATGTTTGCCATGATTTTTTCCAGCGGCACTCGCGGATGGTTGACGTCGTCGATGTAGGCTTGGGTGCCCCCGTCCAACTTCGCCCAGATTTCATCCTGGCCGGTGAAATATCTCAACCCTTCCTGCACTTCGGGTAAATCAAGGCCGGTGGCATTGGTAATCAATACAAGCTTGAAGAAATCCAACCGGCTGCGGGCCCGGACGTGCATCACTCCATGCACCGCCTCGGCGAAGTTTGGGCACAGCGTCGGCTCGCCGTCGCCACTCAAAGCCACGTGGCGCAGCTTCAGCAAATCCGCGGGCAACTCGCGATAAGGGGCCTGCTCGCGCAGTTGCCCGGCCCGCACGAGCGCCAGGGTCTTCCCAAGTTCGACTGCCATGACCCCCACATCCAGGTGGTTCTCCAACGACGGCAGGCAGCGGTTGACTTCGCAATACACGCAATCGAAATTGCACTCCTTGTCGGGGTTCAGGTTCACGCCGATGGACAATCCATGTGCGCGCGGCGAAATCACAACATAAACAAAGCGGTTTTCCAGAAAGTTCCGGGGACAACCAAAGGCGGTTTCCGCCGCGGGCCGCGACTTGGATGCAGGACGTCTGGCTGGCCCAAACTCAGGGCTTGTTTCCATCAGCTTTGGTGAAGCGGCAACGGCTTCAGTCATTTGAGTTGGCGGCATATTCACGGTTGTCTTCGTACGTGGAAACTACCGGCGGCGACTTCGCGGCGCCACACGCGCCTTGGCATTCACCGGTCATTTCTTGCGAGGCCCGCGAGGGCGAACACCGATTTCTTGCAGCCTCGTGGCCCGGGCGTCGCGCCCAATACTGTCAGTTTAGCTTGACAATCATCCGAAGTTGTGTACTTGCGGATGCCTGGCCAGGCACG
>JAYUBJ010000113.1:0-8080 GCA_043740915.1 Verrucomicrobiota bacterium | reverse complement strand
CGCCGCAACGGCGGGCAGTTCGCCGGCGATCCGCCGCCGGCTGGCGCGACGCGAGCCGACCGACGAAACGGGCCAGAAACGGCCGCCGGGCCTCGCCGGCCGCTGCCTTTATTTCTTCGTTGTGCAACCTGATTTTCATCAACGTGTAAGAATAGACTATTTTTGCCGCACGCCGTCTGTACGTACTGACACCTAAACTTCAGGGGCGGTTTTACTCGCCTGCCGGCCACTCCAGGCTCCGCTTTTCATGCGGTTCTCCGGCTGATGCGTGCGGACCGAAACACGGGTCACCGTTGACGGCAACGGACTTCAAAGATACGTTTCCACCATGTTCTCCCTTGGCCAGCAAACCGTCCGGCTCTGCGACGGGGTTTCCCGCCGCGAGATGCTGCGCCTGGGCGGGCTGAGTTGCCTGGGGTTGTCATTGCCCGGCCTCCTGGAAACCCACGCCCGGGCGGCGACGACGAAAGCCATCCCGCGTGAATCCTTTGGGCGGGCCAAATCGTGCCTCCTCTTATTTTTGGGCGGCGGGCCACCCCAACATGAAACATTCGACCCCAAGCCCGAGGCGCCGCTGGAAATTCGCGGCGAGTTTCGCGCCATCCGCACGAAGGTTCCCGGCATGCAGTTCTGCGAGCTGCTTCCGCGCACGGCGCAAATCGCCGACCGACTCGCCGTGATTCGCTCCATGACCACGGACGTGAACAGCCATTCCTCGAGCGGCTACTGGATGATGACCGGCTATCCGCATCCCGCCGGCCAGGCCGAAACGCAGGCCAGTGCGGAGGATTGGCCCAGCCTGACCGCCGTGGTGGGTGCGCTGAAACCCAACCCGCGCTCGCCTTTCTCCTCCGTGATCTTGCCCGAACCGATGGTCAACAACCCGGCCATTCCGTGGCCGGGCCAGGGTGGCGGGCTGATGGGGCCGACGTGGCATCCGCAGTTGTTCAAGTGCGATCCCTCCGCGCCGCAATTTCAAATTGATGGCATGAGCTTGCCGGAAGGCTTGTCCGAGGTGCGCCTGACCGAGCGGATCGGGTTGATGAAACAGCTCGACCAACATTTCCTGAACGTCGCGCACAACGATCAAATGGCTGCCGTGGACCGCTCACAGCAACAGGCCTTCGACGTGGTGCGTTCCGGCGCGACGCGCGCGGCCTTCGAGTTGGAACGCGAGTCACCAACCGCCCGCGACCGTTATGGCCGGCACAAATTTGGCCAGAGTGTCCTGCTCGCCCGCCGCATGATCGAGGCGGGCGTCCGGTTGGTGCAGGTCAACTGGCCGCGTGAACCCGGCAGCCTCACCATGGGCAATCCGCTCTGGGACACGCACAGCGACAATGCCGCGCGCGTTCGCGATGTGCTCTGTCCAACCTTCGATGGAACTTTCGCCACGCTCATCACCGACCTCGAAGAACGCGGCCTGCTGGATGAAACGTTGGTCGTGGTGATGGGCGAATTCGGACGCTCGCCGAAAATCAACGCCGCTGGTGGCCGCGATCACTGGGGACATTGCTTTTCCATCGCGCTCGCCGGTGCGGGCATCGGCGGCGGGCAACTCATCGGCGCCAGCGACCGCCAGGGCGCGTTTCCCGTGAGCCGCCCGGTTCGGCCGCCTGATTTGGTCGCCACCATTTTTCACTTGCTCGGCATCGATCCGCGCGGCGAATTCCTCGATCCGCTGGGCCGGCCACGCTTGCTGACCAATGGCGGCAATCCCATCCGGGAGTTGATCGGGGCTTAGCGACTCGTTTATTTGGTAGGGGACGAGGTGACGAGTCTCTAACTAAACCTTCAGAATCCGAAGAGATTTGAGGCTCGTCACCTCTTCTCCTACAATGAAAGAATTCTACACGGACTTCGCGGTTCACTTTCCTCTGCGGGCCACTGCGAATCCTCCGCGTCCTCTGCATTCAAGAACGCGCAAACCAAACCCGAGCTTCGAGATGGCGCAACGCCGCTGAAGTGGGACAGTGCATCCTGCCTGTCCTTTTCCACAGTCAACCGCCTGCGCGCTTTTTCCCCGAGGCGTTCATCCGTTAGACAGGCTGGAAGCACTGTCCCACTTCACGGCAGCCACCACGCGGTTTTGCTGCGCCGGATGAATTGTAGGAAGGCCTTGTCGCCCAGTACACCGCGCACCGTGCGCTCCGTTTCCTGCGCGATTTGCTGTTGCACCGTGCCCTTTTGTTCCGCCGAAAAATCCGGGTTAGTGGCGATTTCCTCGCGGCGCGCCTCGGCGATGCGTTTGATTTCATAGACTTGCTCCGCCGCCGAGCGCGGTAATTGGTTGCGCGCGGCGGCGGCGCACAGCTCGCGAAAATCCGCGTCTTGCGCGCGCTCATATTCCTGATAGCGCTTCTCCCCCAGTTGTTGGCGGAGTTGCTCCTGCATCGCGAGATGCGCGGCCTCCGCCTCTTGCTGCCCGAAGGGTTTGCTCGGGTCCAGGCCCGCCAGTTTCTCTTCCAATCCTTTCTGGACTTGAAATATCGCCAGGTACTCTTTCTCCGAAGCGTTCATGCCGAACAACGCATCTCGCGTCTTGTAGGCGGTCGGCGACAGGCGGAGTTCATACTTCTGCAATTCCTCAGGGGTGAGCAGTGCGGTGATTTCCGACTCCCGCTTTTGCTGCAACTGGCGGATCTCCGCCTCGCTCTCGGGAGTGGAGGTTTCGCCTTCAGCCCACGCTTTTTCACGCAGCATGATCTCCGCGTGATTGAATCGCTCGAGAATCTTGCGCAATTGCATGCGCTGTTCCTCCGGCAGGAACGACAGCCGTTGGCCGTACTGATCCAGTTCACCGCGTAATTTCAACCGCTCGGCCACCAGATCCACGCCGACCAATTCCTTGATGAGGTCGCGCTTCTCGAAGTCGATCTCCATTTGCTGGCGCGCCATCTCGTGCGCAGCGAGCGGATCTTCCAACTCCTTCTCCTCGGATTGCCAGTAGGCCAGTTCCTTCCGCGGCGGAACGACCGCGTGCAACCGTGGTGCCAGCAGCTTGTCCACGTCGGCGATGATGAGATCGCAAATGGTTTCCTCCGGACAACCGACCGCCCGCAGGCGGGCAATGTAGGTGCGGTAATCTTCGGACTCCAGTTGCGCCCAGTGGAAATCATTGGTCCGGGTGAGGGTGATGACCTTGGGCGGAATGGCCGGCACCGCTACGGGCTTGACCACCACATGCTGCTGGCGCGACAAGCGCTCCACCCGCGCCGTTTCGCGGACGAGATAAATCACCGCAGCCAGCAGCGCGAGTTGAAACACCGCCTGCACCGTGCTTGGATTGCGCTTCCACATGACCGGGGAAGTCTAAGACAATCCCGCCGCCACGCAAGCCGCGGTGTCGCTGGTTGGGCCGTCGATTAATGCTGGCGTGTTCGCTGAAGATTTTCCAAACTCCCTCATGCTTATCCTGGACGCCCATCTTGATCTTTCGATGAATGCGCTGGAGTGGAACCGCGATTTGGCGCGACCGCTCGACGAAATCCGCCGGCGCGAACGGGGCCAGACCGACCGGGTGGATCGCGGCAAAGGCGTGGTGTCGCTGCCCGAAATGCGCCGCGGCGGCATCGGTCTCTGCGTGGCGACGCAAATCGGCCGGTACGTCAAAGCCGAGAATCCCCTGCCCGGCTGGCATTCGCCCGAACAAGCCTGGGCGCAGACGCAGGGGCAGCTCGCCTGGTATCGCGCGATGGAGGAACGCGGGGAATTAATCCAAATCAAAGACCGCCCGGGATTGGAAAAACATCTCGTGCTTTGGGAGAACAACCCGCCACCCAACGCGCCCATCGGCTATATCTTGAGCCTCGAAGGCGCGGATTCCTTCGTCACGCTGCACCACTTGGAACGCTCCTATGCGCAGGGCCTGCGCGCGGTGGGGCCGGCGCATTACGGGCCCGGCACCTACGCACAAGGCACGGACGCCACGGGCGGCATCGGCGCGCGCGGGCGGGAGCTGCTCGCGGAGATGGAACGGCTCGGCGTGATCCTCGACGCCACGCATCTGTGCGACGACAGTTTCTGGGAGGTGCTCGAACACTTTCATGGCCGCGTCTGGGCGAGCCATTCCAACTGCCGCGCGCTCGTGCCGCACAACCGGCAGTTCGCGGACGATCAGATCAAGGAACTCATCCGGCGCGGCGCGGTGATTGGCGCGGCGCTGGACGCCTGGATGATGATCCCCGGCTGGGTGCGCAAACAAACCACACCTGAAGGTGCCGGCCTGAAACTGGAACGGATCGTGGACCACATCGACCACATCTGCCAACTGGCCGGCAACGCCCGGCATTCCGGCATCGGCACCGATCTCGACGGTGGCTTTGGCCGCGAACAAACACCCGCCGACTTGGAAACGATTGCCGACTTGACGCGGATTCCCGTTCTGCTCGCCGCGCGCGGTTACACCGAGGCCGACATTGCGGGGATTATGCACGGAAACTTTCTGCGCCTGCTACGGGAAACCTGGGGCCAGTAAGGGCGGAAACGGGCTCGCGAGATCATGCTGGCTTACGCGCTGACCATCTTCACCGGGGCGTTTCTGCTGTTCCAGGTGCAACCGCTGATGGGACGCTATCTGCTCCCGTGGTTCGGCGGGAGCCCCGGCGTGTGGACGACCTGCATGCTCTTCTTTCAGGTCGCGCTGCTGGCCGGGTATGCCTACGCGCATTACAGCTCGCGCTGGTTGAAGCCGCGCACGCAGTCGGTAGTGCATCTGGTCTTGCTGCTCGCCGCCCTCGCGTTGCTGCCCATCACACCGGGCGCGGATTGGAAACCGGTTCCCGGTGTCGATCCCACATGGCGCATCTTGCTCTTGCTCACGGTTTGCCTCGGCCTGCCTTATTTTGTTCTCTCGGCCACCGGGCCGTTGATGCAGGAGTGGTTCCGCCGGATGAATCCCGGCGTTTCCCCGTACCGACTCTATGCGCTCTCGAACGTCGGGTCACTGCTCGCGCTGATCAGCTATCCGGTTTATTTCGAAACCAACTTCACACGTCACGAACAGTCCCGCCTCTGGGCGTGGGGTCTGGTTTTTTACGCGCTTTGCTGCGGATTTTGTGCGTGGCGCCTGCATCAATCCGCCCCGGCCGCTGCCGAGCCCGTGGACGAGCGCGACGGCCCGCCACCCACGCGTGGCCGAAAACTTTTCTGGCTCGCCCTCCCCGCGTGCGCCTCCGCGCTCCTGCTGGCCACCACCAACAAACTCTGCCAGGACGTGGCGGTGATCCCGTTCTTGTGGGTGCTGCCCCTGGCGATTTATTTGCTGACCTTCATCATCTGCTTTGACAATCCCCGCTGGTATTCACGCGTGGTGTTTGCGGCCATCGCCATTCCCGTGCTGGCTGAAGCCTGCTCGGTGCTCTTCAAGGAAACCAACGCCTCCCTCATCCGGCAGTTGATCACCTATTCCGTCGCCCTGTTTGTCTGCTGCATGATTTGCCACGGCGAGCTGTATCGGCTGAAACCGGCGCCGCGCTTTCTGACTTCGTACTTTCTTATGATCGCCGCCGGCGGCGCGCTCGGTGGGTTCTGCGTCGCCGTGCTCGCGCCCCTGCTTTTTAATGCCTACTACGAATATCACTGGAGCTTGTGGGGCTGCTGGCTCCTGCTCTGCCTCATTTGCCTGCGGGAAAAAGAATCACTAAGCGAACTCCAATGGCTCCTGCTGGCCAGCGTGCTGACCCTGGGTTTGTTCTACAACCTGGATTCCGCGTTGGCCTGGCTGAAAACCCATTACAAGAACAAACCCAATCTCCTGGCGCCGCTGGCGGCGGTGCGCTGGGGCATGTGGTTGTGTCTGTTGACGATCATTGGTTTTTGGGTCGGCACCCAGCGCTGGCGGCGGGTTCACCTCTGGTGGCAGATTTCCTGCGCCTACCTGTTCGTGGGATTGTTCGCGCTGGGTGCCGCCCTCTGGTCGCAGGCCGCCAAGGGCAGTGAATATGCCGTGACGGTCTCGCGCAATTTTTACGGCACGCTCACGGTTTTCGAATACCATAAAGACAAGCCCGAGTGGCGTTATTACCTGCTGCAACACGGCCGGATCACCCATGGTTTGCAGTTCGCTGACTCCATCAGTTCCACCTGGGCCACGACCTACTACGGCGCCTACAGCGGGGTCGGCCTCGCGATCAACTCGCTTCCTCAAGTCACTGGCCGACGCATCGGCCTCGTCGGCCTCGGCACCGGCACCTTGACGAGTTACGGCCGCAAGGACGACTACCTGCGCATCTACGAAATCAATCCCGCCGTCAAACAACTTTCCGATACCCGCTTCACCTATCTCAAGAATTGTAAGGCCAAAGTGGATGTCATCCTGGGCGATGCCCGGCTCTCCATGGAAAACGAACCGCCGCAACAGTTCGATGTCCTCGCGCTCGACGCGTTCAGCAGCGACGCCATCCCGGTGCATTTGCTCACGAAGGAAGCGATTGAAATTTACCTCCGGCACATGAAACCGGACGGCATCATCGCCGTGCATATTTCCAATCGCTACCTGAACCTCGAGCCGGTCGTCGAAGGACTCGCACAATACTTCGGGCTAAAGTCCGCGGTTATTTCCTATTACCCGGACGAAGAAGATTGGTGGCTCTACCCGTCCACCTGGGTGTTGTTGGCAAAAAAACCGGCGGCCCTCGCCCATAAATCCATTCAAAGCGCGATTGACCTGCCTAAAGAAGATCCCATCCGCGTCCCGCTCTGGACGGATGAATACACCAGCCTGGTTAAAATTATCCAATGACCCAATGAAATGAAATGGGCGCCGAAATGCGCTGCCGGCTGAACCCTCACCCCATGAACGCGACCAATCCAACATGGGCCGAACTCCTGCCCGATGAAGACTTTCGTTTTCATTTCGGCCTCAAGCCGGGGGACGCCGCCGCGTTCTTCGCCCCCACCCGCGAAAACGCCCGCCTGATTCAACAGCGCCAGCATTGGTTGGAGCTTGAGCCGCAAACATACTCCGCACTCCTCCCGGAAGGCGCGCCGCTGCTACAGGAAACCCTCGCCCTCGCCCGGCAATGGGGGACATTGCTTGCCATTGAATCTCGTAGCAGCCGACGTGAGGAGGCTCCAACTGAAGCCGGGAAAGGCCAGAGCCTCCTCACGTCGGCTGCTACGGTTTCCGATGAACCTCTCCAAACCTGCGTGCCGCTCGGCCGGATTTGGGAACCGGATTTCTTGCTGCTCAAATCGGATGACGCCGGGCAGTTCCGTCTGGTCGCTGCGTGTGTGTGCTTTCCGTCCTCGTGGCGGTTGTCCGAGAAAATTGGCCAGCCATTGGAAGCGATTCACGCGCCGGTTCCCGCCTTGAACGCTACCTTGGGCCGGTCGATCCATCAGTTCCTCGCGAAGCTGCGTCCCGGCCCCGCCGGGCTGCGCTCCAACTGGGGCTTGAGCCGCTCGCCCGAACTCAACCAACATCCCGCGCGTAACCTGCCCCGCCTGACCCCGCCGGTCACGGTGGACGAAGTCTGGCTGCGCATCGAAAACCAGGCGCTCGTCGCCCTGCCGGAAACCGGTGGCATTCTCTTTGGCATCCGGCTGGAAATGATTGCGCTGACGGAAGTGAAACGCCACGCCGCCGCCGCGCGCGGATTGCTCCGCGCCCTGCGCACCATGCCCGAGGAAATCGCCGCCTACAAAAACCTGGCCGCGTCACGTGCCAACCTCATGGAGTTGCTCCGTTAGACCACAGGTTTCTCATCTCGCTTTCGGATGAGCATACATCCCAGCCCAACGGCGAAGCTGATTGTCAACGGGATAACTGCGAATGAAATGTGAACGGTGCTCCCGACCACCACTCCGCCTCGCACCGCGATATTCGGTGGCGTTATCGGATGGTGATTAAACCCCACCAATCCCTGTCCGATGAACTGCAAGGCAGCAGCCACCAGAAAGGTGACGAATAACAGAACCAAACCGGCAGTTCTACATGTCCGCGTATAAATAAAACTACATTAGTGGTTTAAAAAAACGATGCCAGCAGGCCTTGGATTTTTTCAGGATGTCTTTGCATGTCGGTAAAGGTGGTGAACAACGACCGGCATAACGCTGCCGGGCAGTCGAAGTAGCGGTT
>JAYUBJ010000112.1:0-2430 GCA_043740915.1 Verrucomicrobiota bacterium | reverse complement strand
TGGCCTGTTCCACCCAGTATTGGATTTTCAGACCGGCTCTAAGGCCGAGCGCAAAGACGCAGAGAATGGTCACGGTTGCCAAAAGTAATTCCTCGCCTGGAGCGTACCGACGTACTGCGGGTCGCCGACCCGCGCTCCGGAGCGCGCCTCTGTGAGGTACAGCAGTATGGCAAATTAACGCGCTTTGGAAATTACTCTCAGCAAATCCCCTGCACTCGCACGGCGCGCATGAAAAACCGCCTGGTTACCGACCGATTCGAGTTTGAACGCGCATTGCTGCGTGAAGGCCTCACTCGCATCGCGGGTGTGGACGAGGCGGGCCGCGGGCCGCTCGCCGGTCCCGTCGTGGCGGCGGCGGTCGTGTTTCCCGCGGACTGGATTCAAAACCGGTTGCCGGCGGAACTGGACGGCCTGAATGACTCCAAGCAACTCACGCCGAAACAGCGCGAGGCTTTCTTCGCCTTCCTCACGGTGTGTCCGGAAATCCGGTTTGCCATCGCGACAATCGAAGCTGAGGTCATTGACCGCATCAACATTCTGCAGGCCACGCACCGCGCGATGAACGACGCGCTCGCGCCGTTGCAGCCGCAGCATGCGCTCGTGGACGGCCTGCGTGTGCGCACGCTGCGCTTTCCGCAAACGCCGCTCGTGAAGGGCGACGCGCGCAGCTACTCGATCGCTGCCGCCAGCGTGCTGGCCAAGGTGACGCGCGACCGGTCCATGCGGGAGTTTGACCGTCAATGGCCCGTGTATGGTTTCGCCGAGCACAAAGGCTATGGCACCCGGCGCCACCTCGCCGCGCTGGCCGCGCATGGGCCCAGTCCTATTCACCGCCGCAGTTTTGCGCCGCTGAAAAATGCGTCGAGCCCGGAACTTTTTTGACTGGCCTGATGAAATTGTGGGATCAACTCCGGTCGCGGCTGGGCAGGACAGAGAAACCGGAGCATCTGCGCCGGGGCGAACTGGGTGAAGGCGCCGCCAAAAAACATCTTCAAGCGCTGGGCCTCAAGTTTCTCACCGCGAATTTTCGTTCCGCGCGCGGCGAGATCGATCTGGTGTTCCGGGACGACGATTGTCTCGTGTTCGTGGAGGTGAAAACCCGCTCCTCGGAATCCTGGACCCGCCCGGCCGCGTCGGTGGATGCGCGGAAACGAAAATTGCTGTCACAGACAGCGCTGGATTATCTGCGGCTGCTGAAAAATCCGCCGGTAAAATTCCGTTTCGACATCGTCGAGGTGTTGCTGGCGGACGGCCAGGTGCATGAAATCCGGCATTTGCCGAACACGTTTTCCCTGAGCAAGCCGTATCGTTACGGGTGAAGGACGGGCGCAGATGCGTGGGGTGGCGGGCGTTTCATCGTTCGCGCAACAAAGCGGCGCCGCAGCGACCGTATCAGTCCAAGACGCTGGCGCGCTCACTCCACCTTCGTCTTGGCGGCCAGCCCCGGAGTGAGGGCCCAAACGAACTGATCAGGCTCTATGTGATATGGGCCCCCTGCGTTTCCACATAGACCGCGTAAAGCGACGTGCTGGCCGCCATGAAGAGGCGGTTGCGCTTGGGCCCGCCGAAACAAATGTTGGCGCAAATCTCCGGCAGCAGGATCTGTCCAATGCGCACCCCGTCCGGCGCGAAGATGTGCACTCCGTCGTAACCAGCGCCTACCCAACCCGCGCCGACCCAGATGTTGCCGTCCACGTCCGCACGGATGCCGTCCGCGAAGCCAGCAACGTAGCTTGACTCAGGAGGTGCCGGTGGTTGCCCCGGCTTTCCAAATTGTTTGATTTCTTCGGCGCTTAAGATTTTATACTCCCCTCGCAGCAATGCCTTCATCGAGCAAAACTCGCGTCCATTCTTGACCTTCGTCCCGTCCACGTCGTACACGCGGATGTTCTTCGGTGCCTCCGGATAGTGCGATGCGCCGGTGTCGGCGACGTACAGCTTCTTGTAGTCCGGCGAAAAGCAGATGCCGTTCGGCTTGAACATATCGTCGAGCACCTTCTCGATTTTCCCGGTCTTGCCATCGATGCGATAGACCGCTTCTTTGATGACAAGTTCGCCTTTCTGGCCCTCATAGTGCCCCAAGCTGCCGTAGCCCGGATCGGTGAACCAGATGCCGCCGTCGGGATGCACCACGATGTCGTTCGGCGCGTTGAAAGGCTTGCCACCAAACTTGTCGGCCAGCACGGTGAAGCTGCCGTTGTGTTCGTAGCGAACGACGCGGCGGTTGCCATGTTCGCACGAAAGCTCGCGGCCTTCGTAGTCGAACGTGTTGCCGTTGCTGTTGCCGGACGGATTGCGGAAGGTGCTGACGTGGCCGTCGTCCTCGATCCACCGCATCTGCACGTTGTTGGGGATGTCGCTCCAGAGCAAGTAACGGCCCACGGCGTTCCAGGCGCAGCCTTCCGCCCACAGCATCTTGTCGCTGTGATA
>JAYUBJ010000111.1:0-2431 GCA_043740915.1 Verrucomicrobiota bacterium | reverse complement strand
TGGGCGAATTCTCCTGGGGCCTGTGCGAACGCGCGGAAGGCAAGTTTGATTTCGCCTGGCTCAAGCGCGCCATGGATGTCATGGACCGCGCGGGCATCAAAGTCGTCCTCGGCACCCCCACCGCCGCGCCGCCGATCTGGCTGGCCCAAAGGCATCCGGAAATCTTGCCGCTCGACGAGCACGGCCTGGTGCGGAACGCCGGGACGCGTCGCGCGTATTGCCTGAACAGCGATATTTATTGGGACTACTGCAAGAAGATCGTCAGCGCTATGGCGGACGCGCTCGGCAAACATCCCGGCTTGATCGCCTGGCAGATCGACAACGGGATTGGCCGGCACAACACCGAGTATTCCTTCAATCCCGAAACCCGGCGCGACTGGCACGCGTGGCTGCGGGCCAAATACGAAACCATCGAAAAATTCAACCAGCTCCACGGAAGTTGTTTCTGGGGACAGGTCGTCAGTAGTTGGGAACAAGTCCCGATGCCGCTGGTTACGCCGGCCGTGTACAACCCCGCCCTGATCCTCGACTGGCGTCGTTTTTCCAGCGACACCTGTGTGGCCTTCGTCCGTATGCAGGCCGACATGCTGCACGAGAAAACGCCGGGCATCCCCGTCACCGCGAACCTCCGGGCGTTCGGATGCAATTTTGATTATTTTGACATGGCGGAGGTCCTCGATTTCGTTTCGGTGGACAGCGATGCGAGCATCGGTTCCAAGGCGGCGGAAATCGCCTGCGGCATCGACCTGCTTCGTTCACTGAAGAAGAATGGTTCCAAGGCCCCCGGCAGCGAGGATGGATTTTGGGTCATCGAACAGAAGGCCGGCAACGTCAGTTGGGAGGAGGTCAATGCCCTGGTGCGTCCGGGCGTCGTGCGACTCTTCACCTACCAACTCCTTTCCCGCGGGGCCAACGGCGTCTGCTATTTCTATTGGCGTCAACCGCGCATCGGCCCGGAAAAGTTTTACGGCGGCGTCCTGACCCACGACGGTCGCGGCGAGAACCGAATGTATGAGGAAGTCAGCAAGATGGGGCAGGAGTTCAAAGTGCTGGCCCCGATTCTCGCGGGCAGCAAAGTCACGGCCGAAGCCTGCATCCTCGTCAATCAAGCCAACGAGTGGGCGCTCAACCAGCCCTTGCGTCCGAACAAGTTTTTCCATCAGCGCGAACATATCCAACTTTTCTACAGCGGCCTGCACGACCGGCAGTTTGCGGTCGATTTTGCCCGGCCCTCCGACGACCTTTCCGCGTACAAGCTGGTCATTGCGCCGTCGCTGCACCTGATCGCCGGCGCGGATGTGGATCAGTTGAAACTTTACGTCCAGAACGGCGGCACGCTGGTCGGCACGTTCAACACCGGCCTGGTGGATGAACACCACATCACCCCGGCCACCGGGTACCCCCACGACATGACCGACCTGTTCGGGTTGGAGGTGCAGGAGTTCGACACGCTGCCGCCCGAGCAGGAGAACCATCTTACTTTCAAAGGCGCGTTTCCCTCCAGCCATCTGCACCCGGCCAAGCTCTGGTGCGATCTCATCAAGCCGCTCGGATGCCAGGTGTTGGCCACGTTCGCAAAGGATTTTTACGCCGGGCGCCCCGCCCTGACCGTGAACGACTACGGTGCCGGCCGCGCGGTCTATGTCGGCACCATGAGCCATCAAAGTTTTTACTACGACCTCGTCGCCTGGTTGCGGCAGATGTGCAACCTGTTCCCGTTGCTCAAAACCCCCGAAGCCGTGGAGGTCAGCGTGCGCCAGAAAGAGGATCGCCGCATTTATTTCCTGCTCAACCACCAGGCCACCTCGGTTCGTCTCCAGTTTTTCAAGCCGATGCACGATGTCCTCAACGACGTCATGGTCAGCGGCAACGTGGATCTGCCCCCGCATGGCGTGTTGGTGCTCGATGAACACATTCGTTAAGCCCCGCCGCCCCGTCGGCACCTTCCCCAGCCCCCGCCAACGCGCGCTCGCCGCATGGCGCGGCGTGGATCTGGCCCCCCTGGAAAAAGCCCGGGCCAACAGCGCCAAAGCCGCCGGCAGCCTCATGCCCGGACTGCTCGCCGAGCTGGGTCTGGAACGCCGCCGCGCCGAGGCGGAACTGGTGAAGGTGTGGAACCATTTGATTGATCCAACCCTCGTCGCCCACGCCCAGCCCACCGGCCTGCACAAGGGCACCCTCTTCGTGACCGTGGACAACAGCGTCTGGCTTTCGGAAATTGTCCGCTATCGCCGCCGGGAAATTCTCGACCGCCTCCAGCACAGCTTTGGCAAGGACCTCATCGTCCGCATCTCGTTTCGCGTGGGCTGAACATTCGAAGGGCACGGGCGCGTCTCCGTTTCTTGCAGCCTCGTGGCCCGGGCGTCGCGCCCAATACTGTCAGTTTAGCTTGACAATCATCCGAAGTTGTGTACTTGCGGATGCCTGGCCA
>JAYUBJ010000110.1:0-8096 GCA_043740915.1 Verrucomicrobiota bacterium | reverse complement strand
TGGCGTTGATCGCTGCGTTTGTGTTGCTGGTCCTGGCGTTGAAGAAAACACGCTTTGCCCGGCCCCCGGGGAACGCTGATTGACCCTGGCCGGTGCTCCAGAATCAAAGTTTGTACCACGGACGGAACTGAGTGTGTTCGGCGACGGGGCGGCTTTCCATGATTTCCTCGCTCACCTCGGGAGTGAGAATTAATCGTGGCAGTAATGCCGAACCGAGATTAAAGTTCGGGCCATGGAACTTCGACACCTTCGCTACTTTCAGGCGGTCGCGGAGGAGCTCAGCTTCTCCAAGGCTGGGCAACGGCTCCATGTCGCGCAGTCCGCGCTCAGTCGCGCGGTCAAGGAACTCGAGGAACATCTCGGCGTGCTGCTGCTCAACCGGAACCGGCGCTCAGTCGCCCTGACCCCGGCGGGCGCGGTGCTGCTTCATGAGACCGGCCTGCTGCTCCAGCGGCTCGAGGAATCCGTCCGGCGCGTGCAACGCACCAGCGCGGGCGAGGAAGGTGAATTGCGCCTGGGTTACATCGGCCCGCCCACCCAGATATTTCTCGGCCGACTCCTGCGCGAGTTCCGCCGGCGTTTCCCGCGCGTGTCGGTCGTCCTCGAAGAACGCACCCCGGAACGCGTCTGGGAAATGGTGGCGCGCGGCAAACTCGCGGTCGGGTTAACCCGCCCCGTCATGGCCCACCGCGCGCTGGGATTGCAGACCTTGCTGCTCCGGCGGGAACCTCTTTTTGGCGTCTTCCCTGCCGGCCATGCACTCACCCACACCCCGGGCGTTCGCTGGCGCGACCTGGCGGATGAGCCGCTGGTAATTTTGTCCCGCCGCGAAGGAGTGGGGTTGCATGACGCGGTGCTCGCCGCGTGCCGCCGCGCCCGGTTCACCCCCAAACTCGCCCACACTCCCAGCCTCATCAGCACGGTGCTGAGTTACGTCGAGGCCGGTGCGGGGATCGGGATTATTTCCGACAGCGTCGCCTCGCTGGGCGAAGGCCGGCCGCTCTGCTTTCGGCCCTTGTTGCCGAGTCACACGGTGGATTTGGTGATGGTGTGGTCCGACCAGAACGATTCACCGGCCGCCGCCGCCTTTCGCAATCTCGTGCTTGAATGGCAACGCACGGGTGGATTGTGGAAGACCAAGATCATGCGTCCAACTCGCAGATCCTGAAGCGGTAGTTTGCGAAGTGGTCTGAACACAATTGAGGATCCCTTCGCCCGAACCAACCCGTAGGACAGGCGTCGCGCCTGTCTCTAACATTATCCAGGCAGTGCAACCCGGAATGGTTCTCGACCGGGCAGCCTCCTCCGCATGATGGGTCCTGTTTTAGATGGAGACAGGCGCGACGCCTGTCCTACGCAGTCGACAGCTCCGCCCCGCTTACCCCAGCAATCCCGGGATTACTTTCGCCGTGGCGGCAACGCCGGTGAGTCGTTCCGGGCGGCCGCTGACACGGAAAAGCAACTCCTCATTGTTGAGCCCGAGCGCGGTGAGAATTGTGGCATGCAGATCTTTGATTGAGTGCGGATGCTCAACGGCCATCAATCCAATCTCGTCCGTTGCGCCAATGCGCTGGCCCGGCTTCACCCCGCCGCCCGCCATCCAGATTGTAAAACCGGCAGCGTTGTGCTGACGGCCCAGCTCACCCTGCATCATCGGCGTGCGGCCAAATTCACTCGCCCAAATGACCAGCGTCTCGTCGAGTAAACCGCGTTGTTTCAAATCGGTGAGCAGCGCGGCCACGGGTTGGTCCGTCCAGCGCGCGCGTGGCGTGTGGTTGTCCACCACCTTTGCGTGCGCATCCCAGCCGTCCTTGTCGGGCATGTCGTAAACCTGGACGAAGCGCACGCCCCGTTCGACGAGCCGGCGGGCGAGCAGGCATTTTCTGGCGAAGCTCTGGGTGCGTTTGTCCTGATGTTCGAGGCCGTACCCGCGACGCAGATCGGCGGATTCTTTCTCCACGTCGCCCACTTCAAGCGCGGCCGATTGCATGCGGTATGCGAGTTCGTAGCTGGCGATGCGGGCGTCGAGTTCCGTGACGCCAGCCCGGGCCTCGCGATGTTTCAAATTGAGTTCCCGGATCAAATCGAGCGAGGCGCGCTGGCCGGCGGCGAATTCCTTTGGCGGCAGCAAGTCGAGCACAGGCATGCCGGTGTCGCGCAGGCGCGTGGGCTGGAACGCGGCGGGTAGAAAACCGTTGGAGTAATTCGCCGCGCCGCCGAGCGGGCCGGCCTCGAAGAGCATTACATAGCCGGGCAAATCCTGGTTCTCCGTACCGAGGCCGTAGGTCACCCACGAGCCGAGGCTGCCCTTGCCGGGACGAATGTCGCCGGTGTGCAATTGGTAGCTGGCGGGCGCGTGGTTGTTCGAGTCGGCCTGGAGCGAGTGGATGAAGGCCAGGTTGTCCACGTGCTGGGCGACGTGCGGCATCAACTCGCTCACCCACATCCCGCTCGCCCCGTGTTGCGCGAACTTGAACGGACTCGCCATGAGTTCATCCTTGCAACCGTGAAAGACATTCGCGAAGCGCGTTGCCTCGACGGCTTTGCGGAGGGATGCGGGCACCGGTTTGCCATTGAGCTTTTGCAATTCCGGTTTGTAATCAAAGGTGTCCACCGGCGACGGCCCGCCGACCATGAAAAGAAAAATCACCGACTTGGCGCGCGGCTTGAAATGCGACGGGCGCGGCTTGAACGGATTCAGCGGATCAATATCCGGCCCTTCCTTGCTTGCGGCCTGCGCCTCCAACCGCATCAACGCGCTCAGTGCGAACGCGCCAAAGCCCGCACCCACGCGACCGAGGAAGTCGCGTCGTGTGCCATGGCTGGGCAGGAGGAACATGCGGACAATATGACGTGGCGAGCGGCGGCTGACAAATCTGAATTTGTGGGGAGGAGTTTGGGGAATTGGGAGCGAGAAAATTCACGATTTGACAACGCATGACGAAAGGCCAGCTTTGAGGGCACATGACTACGACGGCAATTCTCAGACCCGATTACCATCCTCTGCGATGTTCGGCCCCATGCGCACAATTCTCCATATCCTGATGCTGCTCTGCGTAGTCGCCGTGGCTGCGGGATGCACAACATACCGTGCCAAATATCGGCGGGCAGAATTGATTAGCTTCGAGAAGGACTATCCGAGACTTCTTCAGAGCGGAGATATCACAAAATGGGATTCGGTGACGACGGACAAGACAGAAGGCACCACTGTTTATGTCTACAAGCCGGGCACGAACAAATTCTACAAGTTTGACCAGTTGCTGACCAAGGAGATGGCAGTTGTTCTGACGCGTGATTTAGAGAATGGTGAGTTTATTCTCGACACCAAGGGCGCGCGCAAGTTTATCAGAGGTTGGTAGTCTGCCGCCATTTCAGCCCGTTGAAGGAGAGGGAGACGCCGGTGAAGAGTCTCTAACTTACCCCTCAGGAACCGACGAGATTTGAGACTCGTCACCTCGTCTCCTACAAAGAAGACACCATGGCGTATTCGCGGAGTGGTTTCACGCAAAGTCCACCAAGGACGCAAAGTGGAGTGCGCTTCTGTGACCAAGCTACGAATCCCCTTCAACGTAAGGAATGCCCGCTGACCTCAAAGCAAATCTGCCCGTTTTCCTTTGCGTCCTTTGCACCCTTTGCGTGAGGCAACTTCTGCATCAATCCCCCCCAAACAAACGACTTTTCCCGCACCCGGCTTGCGTGCATATTGGCTGCCGTGAACCCTGTCCGCTTGATCACGATCCTCAGCACGCTGGTGTGCGCCCAACTCGCGTGGGCCGACCCGGCGGCGGACCAACATTTTCTGAATCGCGTCAAGCCGCTACTCGACTCGCGCTGCATCACCTGTCATGGGGCAGAAAAACAAAAGGGCGGCCTGCGCCTCGATTCGCGCGCCGCGGCCATCAAAGGCGGTGAAAGCGGCCCCGCGGTCGTTCCCGGAAAACCAGGGGAAAGCCTGCTCCTCGACGCCGTGCTTCATTCCAAAAAGGAATTGAAGATGCCGCCGAAGGAGAAGCTCACGACGGCCGACATCAGGGTGTTGAAACGCTGGATCCGCGATGGTGCTCCGTGGCCGGCCACCTCCGCGCTCGCCGCCGCGCCACCACCAAAACCGGGCGAACGCATCGGTGATGCGTGGTCCGATCCGCGCAACCCCATCGTCCGGATTTTCGGCGGTCAACGTTTGGACCTCTGGTCGCTCCAGCCCGTTTCGAACGCACCCCCGCCCCCCGTCCGCCACAAGCGCTGGGTGCGCAATCCGATTGACCGGTTCGTCCTCGCACGCGTCGAAGCCGCCAAACTTGCGCCAGCCAATGAAGCCGATCGCCGCACGCTCCTTCGTCGTCTCACCTTCGATCTCACCGGCCTCCCGCCGTCGCCGGAGGAAGTGGACGCGTTCCTCCGCGACCGGTCTCCCGACGCTTACGAACAACTCATGGATCGCCTGCTGGATTCGCCGCGGTACGGCGAGCACCAGGCGCGGCAATGGCTCGATGTCATCCGGTACAGCGACAGCAACGGATTTGACTGGGACGAGTTTCGTCCGCGCGCGTGGCGCTTCCGCGATTATGTCATTCGCGCGTTCAATGCCGACAAGCCGTTCGACCAATTCATCCGCGAACAACTGGCCGGTGACGAACTGCTCGCCGGACCGCCGCGCAATGCGACCGAACAAGACTGTTTGATCGCCACGGGCTATTTGCGCCTCGGTCCGCTGGATAATACCGCCGCCACTTTCAATGAGCAGGACCGCAGCCGCGCGGAGTTGATGTCTGACCTGGTCGAGACGACGAGTTCGGCGTTTCTCGGCCTGACGATGGCCTGCTGCCGATGCCATGACCACAAGTACGATCCACTGGCGCAAGCCGACCATTTCCGGATGCGCGCGTTCTTCGAACCGGTGAAGTTCACCGATGATGTGCCCTTGGATCTCGCCGCCGAACAAGCGTCCATCCGCCACCACAACGAGAAGCTCGACGCGCAACTCCGACCGTTCGAACAGGAGCGCGATCAATTGCTGGCCGCGGTGAAGCAGCGTCTGCGCGACCAACGCACTGCCAAGCTCACACCGGAGGAGAAGACGCTGCTCGATTTGCTGAAGGACCAACGGACCGCCGAATCGAAAGGCGAAGTAGAAGCCGTTAAGAAAAAAATTGAACCGTCCGACCCGGAGGTGATCGCCGCACTCCAGGGCGAGGAGAAGAAACGACACGACGAACTCGGCAAAGAAATCGCCGCGCTAAAGAAGCAACGTCGTGATTTCACTCTTGGGTGGCTCATGACGGATGCGGACGGTGCGGTGCCCGTCACCCACGTCCTTTTCCAGGGCAACCACAAACAGCCGCGCGAACCGGTCGAGCCGGGATTCATTTCCGCGTTGGATCCGAACCCCGCAGCCATCCGGGTGGCACTCAACGCGAAGACTAGTGGCCGGCGGTTGACGCTCGCGGAATGGATCGCCTCGCCGGCAAACCCGCTCACCGTGCGCGTGCTGGTGAACCGCGTCTGGCAATCGCATTTCGGCCGCGGCCTCGTTGCGACCCCGAACGATTTCGGTCTGGCCGGAACGCGCCCGGCCAATCCCGAACTGCTCGACTGGCTCGCCACAGAATTTGTCCGCAACGGCTGGTCGTTGAAAAAATTGCACCGGCTCATGGTGACGAGCGCAACGTATCGGCAGTCCTCCGTAGCAGCCGACGACAGGAGGCTCAAATCTTCCCAGACCCCAGACCCCAGACCCCAGACCCAATCCCGTCAGAGCCTCCTCACGTCGGCTGCTACGGAATTCTCGCACCAATCCCCGCGCCGCCTGACCGCCGAACAACTTCGAGACGCGCTGCTGGCCGTTGCGGGAATCTTGCAGCACAAACCCGGTGGCCCGCCCGTCTGGCCCGATCTGCCGCCCGAAGTCCTGCAAGCCAACCCCGCCTTCCTCGACGACAACGAGACCCGGACGAAAGGCTGGTATCCGTCGGCCAAGGCGGAACAAAATGTGCGCGGCATTTTCCTGGTGCAAAAGCGTACCGTGCGCGTGCCGTTCATGGAAACCTTCGACCTCCCGGAAAACGCGACCTCGTGCGCCCGGCGCAATGTTTCGACCGTCGCACCGCAGGCATTGTCCCTGCTCAACAGTCCGCTGGCGACCGAAGCAGCGAATGCTTTGGCCGCGCGCGTGGAACGCGAATCAGGGGCGAACCCGCGCGAACGGGTGGAGCGCGCCTTCCGGCTTGCGTTGCAACGGCGGCCCGCGCCATTGGAGCGCGTGACCTGCGAGCGATTTCTGGAGCAACGCAGTCTGCCGGAGTTGTGCCGCGCGCTGCTGAATCTGAACGAATTCATTTACGTGGACTGAGCCAGTCAGGCCGGAGGAAACCATCAACGGACACGAATCAACACGAATGGAACGGCCTGGCGAGGCGCGCTGACCAAGGTGATTTGGAACCGCAGTTTGGTGGACATTCGTGGGTCACCTCAATGTTTGGCCTGCTCCCGGTCACTATTGGTGTTTATTCGTGTCCATTCGTGGTTGAATTGAATTGTTGGCTTCGCAATTCCTGGTGACGTTTGAAGCACCGACAATTTCCACAAATAGAAATTGCATTCCAGCCGAAGTCAGCCATGTTGTCAGACATCTAATCGCCTGTCACATTCAAGACATGGAGATCATCAGGTGAGCGTTCGTGTTCGGTGATGATTTGAGACCCGATGGTCGGGAACAGTCTGGGTAGCAGCAGTGAATCTGAGCAGAAAGTCATCAATGAACACTAAATTATACGTGGGAAACCTTTCCTACACCATCACCGAAAACGATCTCCGCGATCTTTTCTCCCCACACGGTCCCGTCACCGAGGTCAACCTCCTCATGGATCGCGAAACCGGTCGGCCGCGCGGCTTTGGCTTCGTTACCATGGCTACCGCCGAAGGCGCCCAAGCCGCCATCCAGGCGCTGAACGGCAAAGAATCCGGTGGCCGCGCACTGACGGTCAACGAAGCCCGTCCCCGGGAAGAACGCGCCCCCCGCAGTGGTGGTTCGCGCGGCGATTCCAGTCGGTACTAAGCAGCAGCGATGGGCGAGGTTTCCACTCCGGGTGGAACTTTGCTCCATTCCCAATAATTACTCATTAGCTCATGTCGCATATCCCCTGGAAGTTGGTTCGCTGGCCCAATAGTATCTTCTTCATCGGCACCCTGCTGGTCACGCTGACGGTGGTGCCGATGTACATTTGGCAGCAGGGCTTGGATGCCTTTCAAATCGCGCTCTTCCTCTTTTTTTGGGCCGCCACCCAACTCAGCATCACGCTCGGCTATCATCGGCTGTTTTCGCACCGCGCCTTCCAGGCCGCCTGGCCAGTGCGGCTGTTCACACTTTTATTCGGAGCCGCGACCTTCGAGCACTCGGTGTTGATCTGGGCGGCCGACCATCGCAAGCACCACAAGTTCGTGGACCACGAAGAGGATCCTTACGACATCTCCAAGGGTTTCTTCCACGCGCACATCGGCTGGATTCTGTTCAAGCTGCAGCCGGACACATCGCTGGAGGGCGTGAACGACCTCCGGCAGGACCGCCTGGTGGCGTGGCAGCATCGGCATTATCATCTCATTGCCATCCTGATGGGTTTTGGGCTGCCGACCCTGCTCGGCGGGCTGTGGAACGGCGCGTCCGGTGCGCTGGCGAGTTTCCTGATTGCCGGCGTGGCGCGGATTGTCTGCGTGAACCACGCGACCTTTTTCATCAATTCGCTCTGCCATACGCTGGGCCGGCGGCCGTACTCGAGCAAATGCACCGCGCGGGACAGCGCGATCATGGCGGTGTTGACGATGGGCGAGGGCTATCACAATTTTCACCACGCCTTCCAACACGACTACCGCAATGGCGTCAAACCGTGGCAGTTTGATCCGACGAAGTGGAGCATCTGGTCGTTGAACAAACTCGGACTCGCGCGTCAACTTCGGCGCGTGCCGGTCGAGCGAATCCTGCTGGCCGAAACCACGGAACAGCAGCGGCAACTCGCCGAGAAACTAACCGCTTTGCCGGTGCCGCTCGCCGAGTCGATCCACTCCCGGTTGCAAACCGCCCAGGCCCGATTGCACCAGACGTT
>JAYUBJ010000109.1:0-23603 GCA_043740915.1 Verrucomicrobiota bacterium | reverse complement strand
AGCGATTGTTGAAAAAGGAATTGCGGCGCGGCGAATCGTGTAATGTGCTGGAGAGCATCAATCCACAGCCCGCGCCGGGCGCGTATTCGCGTGTGGTTTCGTGGATCGACATCGACACCGGCGGCATCATCCATGCCGAGGCCTACGGCCCGGACAAAAAGCTGCTCAAAGTTTTCGAGCCAAAAAAGTTTAAAAAGGTGGACGGACGCTGGCAATTGAAGGAGATGGAAATCCGCAACGATCAAACGGATTCGCGCACCCTGCTCATTTTCGATTTGGACGTGCAGTGAGGCAGCCTGCCCTGTGCCCGAGTGCGCATCCACGCCCGTAGCGCAGCCGTCCCCGGCTGCGAGTTCACGGGGCGTCCGCGCCCCGTGTTCCTTCGTGCGGCGAGACGCCTTACGAACTCGCAGGCGGGGACGCCCTGCGCTACACGGCCAGCCCGCAAATGCGCGTGTGACGCGCTCCGGGACAATTCGCTTGCACTCGCCCAAAAAGCGGTTGAACCTGCCTTCAACCCGGCATCATGGACAAGACCTACGAAATCATTCGCGGCACGTTGATTCTCGCCCTCTTCCTGGCCACGACCGCTTGGATGATGACGCGCTCGCTCAAACGCTCCGACGACCCGGCGGCGCTGGTTTTTAAATGGGTGCTCACGGCCGGCGTGCTGGCCTTCCTGGCGTTCGTGGTTATACCGATAGTCGCGAAAGGCGGATACGTCGGCGCGTTCGGCGGGATTCCACTGACGCTCGTGTGCGGAGTGATTCTGGCCATCATTTGGGGGCACAGCATCATTGACATTGTCGCCAAACCGGTTGGCGATTTAATCGACGGCGGCAGCGCGGTGGCTGATCCCGGACCGTATTACTCCATTGCGCTGGCGCGACAGAAGCAGAGCCAGTTCACCGAAGCCGTGGCGGAAGTGCGTCGGCAATTGGAAAAATATCCGCACGATTACGAAGGTCAGATGCTGCTCGCGACCATCCAGGCCGAAAACATCAACGACTTGCAGGCCGCGCAAACCACCATCGAACGACTCATCAACGAGCCTGGTCGCCTGCCGGCAAATGTCAGCTATGCGTTGAACAGCCTGGCCGACTGGCATTTGAAATATGGCCAGGATCCGGACTCCGCACGGCTGGCGTTGGAGCGCGTGGTCCAGATGTTTCCGGACACCGAGCAAGCCCACGTGGCCAAACAGCGCCTCGCCAACCTCGGCACCGCCCAGATGCTGGTCCAGATGCAAGACCGGCCACCAATCGCCCTGTCGACGGCCCGCAAGGAGCTGGGCCTGCACCCGGAGCTAGGAACCCCGCCACCCGCCGCGGAAGATCCCGCCGTGACGGCGGCCAAACTGGTGAAGCACCTGGAGCAACATCCCCACGACAATCACACCCGCGAAATGCTGGCGCGCATTTACGCGGATCATTACAAACGGGTCGATCTCGCGACCGCCGAATTGGAGCAGTTGATCGCGCAACCCCACCAATCCAACAAGGACGTGACCCGCTGGCTCACCATGCTGGCGGAGATGCAGCTTGAATTCGCGGATGACCCCGCCGGCGCGCACGCCACCTGGCAGCGGATCATCGAACTCTTCCCGCACTCCGCCGCGGCGGATTTCGCCTTGCGACACCAGACCGCCATCGATTTGGAGGCCGTGCCAAAACGCAAGAGCCAAGTCGTGAAACTTGGCTCTTACGAAAAAGATTTAGGATTGAAATCCAGTGTTTAACGCACCAGTTGCAGGGCGATCTTCTTGTCAATCTCGCTGGCCAGATCAATGTCCGTGCCGCCGTTGCGCTTGCGCACCTGGACGACCACCTCAGAAACAGTTGGATCCACCTCTTTCACCTTGATCCAGACGTTGCGGGTGTCCACTTTGGCCGCAATCGAATTGTTCAGGGTGTCCACGGAATTCAGCTTGCCTTCCTTCTCCAAAACCTCTTTCGCAGCGGCAAAGATCTGCGCCACCGGCCGCTGATACCGGCTTACAATCTTGTCCTTCACGAACGGCACGGCGGCACGCATGTGGCCGTCAACGATGGTGGTGCATCCGGATACGAAAACTGCCAGCGCGGCGGCTGCCAGCATGGTAAAAAATTTGTTTTTCATCGGCGACTATGCAACCAGATTCAACCATACCGTCAAGCATTAACGTTTCCCATTAACGTTTCCCACACCAGCGCGGGCCTTGCCGGCCGGGGGTGGCCGGGGTGGCCGCGCGCTGACATCCAGGTTGGGGCACGGGTTTAAGTTCTTGGAAATCGGCACTCGTCCGATCGGCCGTCCAGGAGGCCCCAACCGCATCGGCTCAAATCATGGAGCATCCGCTGCGGCAAAAGGAACCCACCGCCGGGTTTCTGACCGCGAAGCTGTGGGTAATGCTCAGCTCGGGCGAGAGGGCCGGGCTGAGGGGGACGGCGGCGCGAGCGTACACACGCACCGAGACTCTCAAAGGGCCTTCTAATTCACTTTCCTGCCTCACCTACTTTTAATCACACCCCAAGGCCGGTCGGGCAAATGGTTTGCCCTTGATGCGGAGGGGGGCATGAAATAGTTTCCCATCGACCCAAAGCAACGGTGTTACCTTAAACTCATGTCTCGTGTGAACAAATCTGCGATCCTGCTGATGGCGGGCCTGATTTTATCGGGGGATGAACACCTTGCTCGTGCGACCGAGAAACCAAAACTGCCCGCCAAGTCCACCGCGGAACAAGCCGCTTTTTTCGAGCAGAAAATCCGGCCGATCTTCGCCGAGCATTGCTTCAAATGCCACAGCCATTCGGCGGACAAAATCAAGGGCGGACTGGTGCTCGATTCGCTCGCCGGTGCGCTCAAGGGCGGCGACAACGGCCCGGCCCTGGTTCCGGGCAAGCCGGAGGCCAGTCTGCTCGTCAAGGCGATCCGTTACGGTGACCCTGATTTGCAAATGCCGCCCAAGGGCAAAAAGCTTTCGGGCGAGCAAATCGCCGCCTTGACGAAATGGGTGAAACAAGGCGCACCGTGGGCCGGCCAGAACGCGATGGCCGCTGCAAAGCCACGCGGCAGGATCACCACCGAAGATCGCCAGTGGTGGGCGTTTCAACCGGTGCGCGATCCAAAAGTGCCGAACCCGGCGGACGGCGGCTGGGCGCGCAATCCCATTGATAAATTCATTTTTGCGCGGCTCGAAAAGGAAGGGATGAAGCCGTCGGCCCCAGCCGACCGTGAAGCGTTAATCCGCCGCGTTTACTTCGATCTCATCG
This sequence comes from Verrucomicrobiota bacterium, assembly GCA_043740915.1. Classification (GTDB taxonomy): domain Bacteria; phylum Verrucomicrobiota; class Verrucomicrobiia; order Limisphaerales; family JAYTXL01; genus JAYTXL01. The sequence goes on along the minus strand of JAYUBJ010000109.1, from coordinate 20,352 downwards.
GGCTGCCGCCATCGCCCAAGGAAGTGGACGAGTTTGTTGCGGACCAGGCGCCGGACGCCTACGAAGAGTTGATCGACCGGCTGTTGCGCAGTCCGCGTTACGGCGAACGCTGGGCGCGGCATTGGCTCGACCTCGTCCGCTACGCCGAGTCGGACGGCTACAAGGCCGACGATTACCGTCCGCAGGTCTGGCGTTATCGGGATTACGTCATCCAATCGTTCAATGAGGACAAGCCCTACGACCGCTTTGTGCAGGAGCAACTGGCGGGCGACGAGTTGTGGCCGGACCAACCCGAGGCCATCATCGCCACCACTTTTCTGCGCAACGGCATTTACGAATACAACAACCGCGACGTAAAGGGCCAGTGGACGACGATCCTGAACGACCTCACCGATGTCGCGGGTGACCTGTTCCTCGGTGTGGGTGTGCAGTGTGCGCGCTGCCACGACCACAAGTTCGATCCGATCCTGCGGAAGGATTATTATCGCTTGCAGGCGTTCTTCGCGCCGATTCTACCCAAGCAGGATTTGGTGGTCGCGACCGCGCAACAAAAGGCTGATTACGCGGTGAAATTTGCCAAGTGGAAGGAAGCCGCCGGCCAAGTGCTCGAAAAAATCGAAGCCATCGAATCGAAATACCGCACGCGCACGGCAAAGGATTTCATCGTTAAATTTCCGGACGACATTCAGGAGGCGCTTCACAAGCCGGTCGCCGAACGCTCCCCCTACCAGCACCAGATCGCCGAGCTGGCGTATCGGCAGGTGGAATACGAGTTCGAGCGGCTCGACGCCAAGATCAAGGGTAAAGACAAGGAGACGCTTGATGCGCTGCGGCAAGAGTTGAAGCAATTCGATCCGCTCAAACCGGAACCGCTGCCGCTGGCACTCACGATCACCGATGTTGGCCCGGTCGCGCCGCCGACCGTGGTGCCGAAAGGCAAGGATCCACAGCCGATCGAACCTGGTTTCTTGAGTGTGCTGGAGGAACGACCGGCGAGCATCAAGCCGGTGCCGACCGCGCCAAATTCCACTGGGCGCCGCGCGGAACTGGCGCGCTGGCTGACGCAACCGGACAATCCGCTCAGCACCCGCGTCGTGGCCAACCGCATCTGGCAATATCACTTTGGCCGTGGGCTGGTCGCGAGCGCGAGCGACTTCGGACACCTGGGCGAAACGCCGACACACCCGGAGTTGCTCGACTGGCTGACGACGCAATTCGTCAAGCAGGGCTGGAGCTTCAAGAAATTGCACCGGCTTATTCTCACAAGCGCGACCTATCGGCAGGCGGCGGTGGGGCCGACCTCGGAAATTGCGCGGCTCAAAGACCCGGAGAACCGGCTGCTCTGGCGCATGAACACGCGGCGGCTCGACGCCGAGCAAATTCGCGACGCCATTCTCACCGCCACGGGTGAACTGGATTTGCGGATGGGCGGGGCCGCCGTGGATTACTCGAAGCCGCGCCGGACGGTCTATTCCCGTGTCACGCGTAATATTCACGACCCGTTGCTCGAAGTCTTCGACGCGCCGGACAATTTCTTCAGCACCGCGCAACGCAACACCACGACGACGCCGACGCAGGCGCTGCTGCTGATCAACAGCCAGATGATGCTGCAACACGCGCGCGCTTTGGCGGCACGCCTGACCAAGGAGCAGGCCGGGGGTGACGAAGAACGCGTGACGAAAGCATACCGTTTAACCTTCGGACGGAACCCCGACCCCACGGAACTCAAAGCGGCCGTCGCTTTTCTGGAAGCCCAGGGCAGGCGCGTCCCAGAGGAGAAACCGAAGTCCGCGCCGTTCCTCGCCGAAAAACTTCCGTATCGCGAAGGCAAGGCGGCGGTACTTCAGCCCGAGACCATGCAGAACATGTTCGTAGTTCCGGACAGCCCGACGCTGCCGGCGGGCGACTTCACCCTCGAGGCGTTTGTGCTGCTCCGCTCGACTTACGATGATGCCTCGGTGCGGACCATCGCCGCGCATTGGGACGGCAACCAGAACCACGCCGGCTGGGGGTTGGGCGTGACGAGCAAGAAATCACAAAACAAACCGCAGACGCTGGTGCTCCAGCTTTCCAGCGATGCGGCCAAGGGCGGTGAAGGTTACGAGCCGGTGTTCTCCGGCCTGCGGGTGGAGTTGAACAAACCGTATTTCGTCGCGGTGACGGTGAGCTTGTCGGACACGAATGAAACCGGCGTCACGTTTTACCTGAAAGATCTCGCGAACGATTGCGAGCCGATGCAAGTCGTGAACGCCAAGCACCGAGTCACTTCCCAGACGCGCGCGCCGTTGCCGTTCACCATCGGCGGACGCAGCGGCGGGCAGAACCATTTTTGGGACGGCCTGATTGACGATGTGCGGCTCTCGAGTGCCGCGCTCAACCCGGATCAATTGCTCGTCAACCTCGAGGGTGTCACGGGAACATCGGTCGGGTACTGGCGCTTCGAGGCCAACCCGGATGTGTACAAAGATGTCTCCAATCACGGCAACGACATCCGGCCGAAGTTGCTTCCCAGCACAAATGTTCTGGATCCCAAGACGCAGGCGCTCGTGGATTTCTGCCATGTGCTCCTCAACGCAAATGAGTTCCTGTACGTGGATTGAGGGATGACAATTATGGCCAACGCACCCGCATTTCTTCCGAACCCCGCACTCGACCTGGGTAGCACGGGCAACCTGCCCGTCCCGCCGGGCTACCAGCCCGGCGGAATGAGTGAGGGTAGCGAATTTCAAAGGGCCATTAGGAAAACTTCGCGCCACCCTTCCCTTCCGCGCGGCGATTCGCCGCGCGCTCCGTTCTCCTCACTCGCCTCGCGTCGCGATTTCCTGTTCCGCGCCGGCGGCGGCTTCGGCGGACTGGCATTGACTTTTCTGCTCACCGGCAACCCGCTGTTCGGGAAGGAGAGCAAAGGCTCCGGCATGGGCAAACCCGCGCCGCATTTTCCCGCGAAGGCCAAAAACGTCATCTTCCTGTTCATGGAAGGCGGGCCGAGCCATCTCGATTTGTTCGATCCCAAGCCGCGGTTGCGCGAACTGTCCGGCCAACCCATTCCGCCGAGCTTCACCAAGATCATCACCGCGATGGGCGAGTTCCATTCGCCAATTCTCGCCGACAAACGCGTGTGGCAGCAGCACGGCCAGAGCGGACTCCCGGTATCCGACTGGCTGCCACACATCGCCACTTGTGCGGACGATCTTACGGTCATTCGCTCGTGCTGGGCCAACGGCATTAATCATTCCTCGGGCGTCTGCCAGATGAACACCGGCTCGATTCTCGCCGGCCGGCCTTCGCTGGGCTCCTGGGTGAGCTACGGTCTCGGCACGGAAAATAAAAATCTGCCCGCGTTCGTGGTAATGCAGGACAACAACGGCACGGTCGTGAATGGCCCGCGCAACTGGGGCGGCGGTTTTATGCCCGCGACGTTCCAGGGCACGCGATTTCTCGGCGGTGTGGAGCCGATCGCCAACTTGAACACACCCGAAGGCGTCAGCGAAGCGCAACAACGCGGCAAACTCGATCTCCTTTATGATTTGAACCGGACACACGCCATTCCACGCCAGCAGCAAACCGAACTCGACGCCCGTATCCAGGCTTACGAACTTGCCTTCCGCATGCAGGCCGAGGCGCCGGGTGTCGTGGACATTTCCAAAGAGACCGAGGCGACGAAGGAGCTTTACGGGATGGATCAAAAGGAGACCGCTCCGATGGGCCGGCTCTGCCTGTTGGCGCGGCGATTGGTCGAGCACGGCACGCGCTTCGTGCAGATTTATCACGGCGCGGGGAGCAAGTGGGATTCGCACACCGCCATCGAAAAAAATCATGGTGATCGCTGCCGCGAAATGGACAAGCCGGTCGCTGGCTTATTGAAGGATTTGAAGTCGCGCGGGCTGCTCAAAGACACACTTGTCATTTGGGGCGGTGAATTCGGCCGCACGCCGATGAGCGAGAAGGGCGATGGCCGCGACCACAACCCAACCGGCTTCTCGATGTGGATGGCCGGCGGCGGCGGCGTGAAAGGCGGGCAGGTGATCGGCAGCACGGACGAAGTCGGCCTGCACGCCGTCGAGGACCGGCTGCACGTCCACGATCTTCATGCGACGATCCTTTATCTGCTCGGCATCGACAACATGGAGTTGGTCTATCGCTACAAAGGCCGCCCCGAGCGGCCCACGCTTAACGAGGGCGAGGCGTATCGAAAGATTGCGGGATAGATGCGCGAGCGGCAGGACGAAGGGGTCGCAAAGGGGTGTGGGATGTCTTGGTCGTCATTTCGCTTGCTCCTTGTGCGACGGTAACCGCACTCCTGCGTTCACCGCCGCTTGCAGGTCAATCTTGATCAACGCGTTCGTGATCCTGCTGAGCGTGAAACTGCTGGGGGTATTTGGTGTTTGCTGAAGGTTCAGTTGTGCCGACAGATACGGAATCGCCCCTACTGCCCGTGGCCCCATTTCTTCCAAAGCTTCGAGCAATTCCCATCTTCCGCCCTCCCCCACCTGATTCAATCCCTGGATCAAAACGGGCAGCGTGTTCGTCACGTCAGAATCGATCTTCCAAATAGCAATGGCAGCCAAACTGCGGTTGTATGCGTCTGAATCGGTTAGGAGAGTTTTCAACGAGGGAATAGCATTTTTGGCCTTGGGACCGATGTTTCCCAGAGCTCTGGCCGCTGTGGATCGGACAAAATATCTCTCACCCTTTTGTCGCCCAATTTCTGGATCGCGGAGCAGTAGTATGAGAGCGGGTACGGCCGAATCAGCGCGCGGTCCAATCTCAGACAAAGCACTGGCTGAAGCCAGCCGTACGGCCACGTCCGTATCTTGCAAGGCGTCAATTAATGCTGGTGTGGCATCGCTAATGTCAGTTTGGTAATAATGCGCGAGGGCTCCCAGGGTCAAAGCGGCGGCGGAGCGAACGTGTAGGTTCTCATCTTTGAGCGCTGTGACCAGCGCCGACTTGGCTGAAGGTCCGATCTGGAGGAAGGCGTAGGTGCCATGGTTTTCAGTAAATTGTACCGTCGGAGTTGGAAGAATTTTTGCGAGCAGCGCGGGAAATTTCGGAAACATGCTGCGGTAGTTTCTGTTCCAAGCCGAATCATCTGTCTTGAGCCTCTGGACGATGTAAGGCGCAGCTCCTGGCCCCATCGATTGAATCGCCTGATTGATTTCGCGTCGGCCTTGCAGCTGATTGCGGTTCATGGAGGATCTCAAATCGTCCAACCAGGCACTGATATTCCTTCCCTGATACTTTGGCTCGTTCGTTACCCGAGCCTGGTACACGATTAACGCGAGAAGAGTTCCCAAGATAACGATGCCTGCAATGGCTCTACTCTTTGTCATCTCGATGTGGCACTGCTGTCATGCGATTGGCCGCCGCCTAACAATTCACCAACCAGGAATTGTTGGCTGGCATTCATTTCTGGAATTGGTTGGTTGCAAAGTGTGCTCCATCCCCATGCCGGTCAACTGGAAACACTGTTTGATGAAGTTCGTGAAGTCATCTCACTCTCTTGCAGAGCCGTGGGAGACTGCCATCAAGGAGGCGAGTCGCTTACAATTTCAAGCGGCCCCCTCATCCCTGCACTCCCATGAACCGGAACGCCGATCTCCTGATCGGCCTGTTTCAAATATTGAGGAGGGGCATGCCGATCGGGAGACCGGCGCTCCGGTTCAGCGTTGAAAATTGGGCGGCTGCCGATTATTAAAATGATGATCCTGAATGAATAGCGTTTACCTGAGGCGTGTCCGACATGGACACCATTGAATGAATGACGGTCGACCCATCCTGACCCTCGAACCGACGACGACGACACTGAGGCGCGTCGTGCTGGTGATCGCTGCGCTCGTCGCGAGTGGATTGGCGGCACGGGCGGAGATTTTCGCGGAAAAAATCCAGCCATTGCTCCAGGAGCACTGTTTCAAGTGCCACAGCCACGCGGGCAAGATCAGCGGCGGGCTCGTGCTGGATTCGCGCGCCGCCATGCTGACCGGCGGAAACCATGGAGCCGCCATTCGGCCGGGCAAACCCGGGGAAAGCCTGCTCATCAAGGCGGTCCGTTCCGGAGACCCTGATCTGCAGATGCCGCCCAAGGGCCAAAAGCTTTCGGACGGGGAAATCGCCGCCCTCTCGGAATGGATTCAGCACGGTGCGATCTGGCCGGCACAGCGTGCGGCGACGCCTACAAAGTTGCGCGGCAAAACGGCTGGCCCAGACCGGCTGTGGTGGGCGTTTCAGCCGGTGCGCGCACCGAATATACCGGTGGTGCGCGATGGCGATTGGTCACGCAATCCAATCGACAAATTCATCTTCGCGCGGTTGAAGAAAGAGAACATCAAACCAGCGCCGGAAGCCGAGCGTGAAGTATTGATCCGGCGTCTCTGCCTCGACCTGGTCGGTCTGCCGCCCTCACCCGAGGAAGTGGCGGCGTTCGTTTATGATCGTCGGCCCGATGCCTACGAAGTATTGGTGAACCGGCTGCTCGCGTCGCCGTATTTCGGGGAGCGCTGGGGGCGGCATTGGCTGGATCTTGCGCGTTATGCCGACAGCGACGGTTACCAACTCGATTACGTTCGCCCGTGGGCTTACGTGTATCGCGACTGGGTCATTGCGGCGTATAACCGGGATTTGCCGTATGATCGGTTTACGCTTGAGCAGCTTGCGGGTGACTTGTTGCCGAACGCGACCGTTGAGCAGCGCATCGCCACGGGTTTTCACCGCCAAACGCTGGTGAACAACGAGAGCGGGGTGGATCTGGAGGAGTTTCGTTGCAAGGCGAAGGTGGATCGGGTCGCCACCACGGGCACCGTCTGGCTGGGGCTCACGGTGGGTTGCGCGGAATGTCATTCGCACAAATACGACCCGATCAGCCAGCGCGAGTTTTACGAGCTCTACGCGTTTTTCAATCACGCCGAGGAGGAACTCTTCAACGTGTCCACCACCGTGCAAGCCTACGGTTTTCGCGAGGCGTCCGCGCCCGCAAAGACGTTCATGCACGTGCGCGGCGACTTCCTGCGGCACGGTGACGAAGTGAAGCCCGGCGTGCTCGCGGCGTTGACTCCCGTTGCTGCGGCGACCAGCACCAAGAGACTCCCTGCCCGCGCGGAACCCAATCGCAACTTACCGGGGTCGGTTTCCACGAACGGCCCGACGCGCCTCGACCTCGCGCATTGGCTGGTGAATCCGGCGAATCCGCTCACGGCGCGGGTCGAAGTAAACCGCCTCTGGCAGCATTTGTTCGGTCGGGGCTTGGTTGCGACGCCGAATGATTTTGGCACGCGGGGCGAACCGCCGTCGCACCCGGAATTGTTGGACTGGCTCGCGGCGGAGTTTACCCAGCGTGGCTGGAGCCGCAAAGCAATGATCCGGCTCATTGTGACGTCGGCTGCTTACCGGCAATCCTCGCACTTGCGTCCGGAGTTGGTGGAGCGCGATCCACAAAACAATTTGCTCGCGCGCCAAAATCGATTCCGCGTCGAGGCCGAACTGGTACGCGATCTGCACCTCGTCGCCAGCGGCCTGCTGAATCCAGCCGTGGGCGGACCGAGCATCCGCCCGCCGATGCCGGCGGAACTTTACAAAATCGGCTACGTGGACCGCAGCATCCCTTGGGTAGAATCCACGGGGGCGGAGCGGTATCGGCGCGGCCTCTACGTCCAAACCCAGCGCACGGTGCAGCATCCGCTGTCCACGACGCTCGACGCCGCCAACCCCAGCGAGACGATCCCGTTGCGCGAGCGGTCGAACACCCCGTTGCAGGCGCTCACGCTGCTGAACGACGCGATGTTTTTCGAATGCGCGCAAGCGCTGGCCCGGCGGATGGACGCCGAGCGTGGCCCCACGCCGCGCGCGGCGATTGCGCATGGCTTTGAATTATGCCTCGGCCGGCCTCCCTCGTTGGCGGAAATGGTGCGGCTGGAGAAATTGTTCGACCAGGAACTTCTTTCCACGGCGGCGAATCCGGGGGCGGCGGCGACGCTGCTCGGTCCAGCGGCCGCAACAAAAGAGAACGTGGCGAAGCAGGCCGCACTCGTGGTGGTCGCGCAGACCCTGCTAAACTTGGATGAATTTTTGACTCGGGAATAGACTCCAATCACAGTGACCCGCAACGAAGTAATTGATTTCACGCGCCGCGATTTTCTTATCAACGGTGCGCGCGGCTGCGGCGTGCTGGCCCTGGCCACGCTGCTGGGCCAGGAGGATTTGCTCGCGACCGGCACGAAGCCAGTGGTTGCGTCCAGTCGTCCGCTTACCCCGCGTCCCCCGCACTTCGCGCCGAAAGCGAAGCGCTGCATATTCATCTTCATGGAAGGCGGGGTGAGCCAGATCGATTTATTTGATTCCAAGCCCAAGCTCACCCAAATGAACGGCCAGAAGCTGCCGGAATCGCTCACCAAGGGCGTCCGTTTCGCATTCCTGGAAAAGGACAAGGCGACGTTGCTGGGCAGTCCGCACCAGTTTCGGCGCGCCGGGCAGTGTGGGATGGAGTTCTCCCGGCTGCTGCCGCACTTGAGCGACTGCGCCGACGACCTCGCGCTCATTCGCTCGATGCACACGGAGGCATTCAACCATCATCCCGGCGAGCTCTTGATGTATTCTGGATTCCAAGGGACCGGCCGTCCGAGCGTCGGGGCGTGGGTGAATTATGCGCTCGGCAGTTCATCGCAGAATCTGCCCGGGTACGCCGTGCTGGCTTCCGGTCGCGCGCCCAGTGGCGGAACATCGATGTTCACGAGCGGTTTTTTGCCCACGAATTTTCAAGGCGTCGTCTTCCGCAATCAGGGCGAGCCGGTGCAAGACCTGGCCAATCCGCCGGGATTGACCGCCGAGATGCGTCACTACAGCCTCGGCGCGCTGCGTGATTTGAATCAATTGCGGCAGAGAACCGTGGGTGACCCGGAGATCGCGGCCCGGATTGCGTCGTACGAACTGGCCGCCCGAATGCAACTCGCCACGCCGGAGTTGACGGATTTCCGCGGAGAATCACCGGCGACCCTCGAGGCGTACGGCGTGAACCGGGATGCGGGCGGCCTGAACACCCAGCGGGGCGGCGGGCCGGAGAGTTTCAAAACTTTTGCGCGGAATTGCCTGCTCGCCCGGCGGATGGTCGAACAGGGCGTGCGCTTCATCAATTTGCACCACGCCTCCTGGGACCACCACAATGATCTCGACAACGATCTTGCCTTCAACTGCCGGGTCTGCGACCAGCCCGTGGCGGCGCTGCTGAAAGATTTGAAGCAGCGAGGGCTGTTGGACAGTACGCTGGTGGTGTGGGCCTCGGAGTTTGGGCGCACGCCGCTCGGCCAGAACGGCACGACGGGTCGCGATCATCATCCGTTTGTGTTTTCAGTATGGATGGCCGGGGGAGGCGTTAAAGGCGGGACGATTTATGGGGCGAGCGACGAATTCGGTTGGGGCGTGGCGGAGAACGGAGTTCATGTGAATGATTTCCATGCGACGATCCTCCATCTCTTTGGCTTGAATCACGAGCAGCTCACGTATCGCTACCAAGGCCGCGACTTCCGGCTAACCGATGTGGCTGGCAAAGTGGTTCACGGTATCCTTGCGTAGAGTCGGCAGGTCCAATTATAATTAATCCAAAAATAGGGCATGCCTCCCCGGGGTTCGGAAATCCACCGCCATGACAAACTCATTCAACTCAATCCGGAAACCTGGCCGCGCCCGTGGCCGCCGGCCCTCAGCCCGGCTCACACTGATCCTCGCCATGGTGGCGCTCTGCCCGATTGCCCCGGTCGGTGCCGCGCAGCTCAGGGCCGGTGTTGCCAAAGGCATCATCACCGATGCCACCGCAGGACCTTCCAATGACCCTTTGTATGTCAAAGCGTTGATCCTGGATGATGGCCTCACCCGGATGGTGATCATTACCGCGGACGCCGTCGCCATCGGGGAGATCGGTTACATCAAGAATGACTACCTGGCCAAGGTGCGTGCGCAACTCCAGACCGAATTAAACATCCTGCCCGCGAACGTCCTCATCAACGCCAGCCATTGCCATGGAAGAGTGTGCGCCGATGTCGAGCAACGCACGGTTCAGGCGGTCAGGGACGCGGCGCGGAATCTGGTTCCCGTCCGGGTCGGCGCGGGCACCGGACACGAGGACCGGATCATGGAGAACCGCCGGATCAAATTGAAAAACGGCAAGGAGGCAGACGTCCGCGGTGCGTATTCGCTTCCCCCGGATGAAGAAGTCGCCGGGGTTGGGCCGGTGGATCCGGAAATCGGCATCCTGAGGCTGGACCAGGCAAACGGGAAGACCCTGGCGGTGGTTTATAATTTCGCCTGTCATCCCATCCAGGGCGTCCCGAACGGAGGAAACACCGTGACCGCGGATCTCGTCGGTTTTGCTTCCAAAGTAATTGAAGACAATTTGAGCGAAGGCACCCTCGCCTTTTTTCTTCAAGGCTGCGCCGGGGACATCAATCCGGTTTTGTACAAGGACGTCGCCAATCCCCGGGACGCCGAGCCTTTGGGAAACCTGCTTGGACTCAGCACGCTGCAGGCCTTGAAAAGAATAAGAAGCAAGGATGGCGGAGAACTCAAAGTCATCAATGAGACGATGGAGCTGCCGAGGGCAAAACTGGGACCACGCATTGCATCGATGCAAGCCGAGCAGTCCAGGCTGGTGAAGTCCTTGAGCGGAACAAGTCTCAATCTGAAGACATTCATTCCGCTCGTCGTGAAATACAACTACTCCCCGGAGTTCCCCTCGTATTATTCCCACCGGTACTTACATGAAAGAACGCGGGGCCGAAACGACTTGACCCTGTTGGATGCCGAAAACCGGCGGAACCTGGAAGCGTATGTCAAAAATATTTACACCATGGAAGAACTGACGCGCCTCCAGACGAATTTGGAATTGTTGAAGAAACATTACGCGCAGAATGAGGCCGCCGGAAACCAGGCGATCAAAGTCGAAGTGCTGGGCGTCCGGATCGGCGATTTCGTGCTGGCGAGTTTTCCCGGCGAGTTGACCGTGCAAATTGGACTCAACATCAAGAAGTCATCACCTCACAAGCTCACGTTCGTAGCCGGTTACACCAACGGTTATATTTATTATGCACCCACGGCGGAGCAACTGCGCAATCTGGGTGGTGCGCAGGAGGATAGTGACTGCATTTTGGCGCCGGAATGGCAGAAGCTTTATGAAACCAGAATCCTGGACATTTTGAAGCGGCTCTAATCCAGGCGGCGGCGCAGAATGCCAGACTGAACTGAATCGACACGCTGTGCGCGCATGCCCCCATTCGACTCCATCCAGGCAGTGACTCTCGATGCCGGCGGCACGTTGATCGAGCCGTGGCCGTCGGTGGGTAAAATCTATGCCGACATGGCGGCGCGGCATGGTGTAAACGTCCCCGCGCCGGAGATCTTGAATCGCCAGTTCGCCATCGCGTGGCGGGCGAAAAAGAATTTCGACTACTCCCAACCGGCCTGGTTCGAACTGGTGCGGCAAACTTTCGGCGATCAGGCGGCGGCGCTGCCGGAGGAATTCTTTCCGGACGTCTATCAGCGTTTCGCCGAGCCGGCGGTCTGGCACGTGCATGAAGATGTGCGGCCGGCGCTGGAAGCCTTGTCCAGCCACGGATTGAAACTCGCCGTCGTTTCCAACTGGGACGCACGCCTGCGTCCCCTGCTGACGGCACTGAAGCTCGAGTCCTATTTCGATCAGATCATTATTTCCTGCGACATCGGGTTCACCAAACCTTCGCCCGTGATTTTTGAACAGGCGGTCCGCAAGCTTGGTTTGTCTCCGGCCGCCGTGCTGCATGTGGGTGACCGCCTGAGTGAAGATGTGGAAGGCGCGCGGGCGGCGGGATTGCAGGCCGTGCTCATTGATCGCCGCGGCGTCGAGCACGCCGGACAAACCATCATCTCTTTGCGCGATCTGGAAACATATTACATCCGAAACCCGGAACCGAGAACCACGGACGGTCACGGATGGCACGGATGAAGAGAGGCTTGGAACTGAAGCGAGTTGTTCCAGAAGCTGAGGGTGGGAACTTTATCTTATCCGGGTCATCCGTGGTTTCAATTCCAGGGTTCGGGTCAAGCGGAACCCACCTTCAGGCGAATCCGGTTCTTCCCCATTCGCGTCCGTTCGCGTCCATTCGCGTTTGCCTCAGCCGCTGCCGTTACGGCACCGCAATCCGCAGCGCCTTGGGGGAGAGTGAAAAAGTGACGGGCAACACGCCCACCAAATCACCTTCCAGTTCAAAACGCGCGGGCGTGGCGCAGCTCAAGGTCAACTGCCCGGTTTGAAAATAGCGCATGTCACCGGCCAGCGGCGCGCGATGGGTGAACAGTCCCAGACCGTAGCGAACCACGGTGAACCAACTGACGCGCGGGAAAACGCAGACATCCAACAAGCCATCCGCCGGGTGCGCCGAGCGAAAGACCGGCAGCCTGCCGCCGTAAAACCGCCCGTTGCCGACCAGCACCAACTGGCCAACGGAGGATTTGCCGTCGCCGGAAAATTGTATTTCCGGATGCGGCCCGCGCATCGCCTTCATGCCGGCAACGATGTAGGCGAGTTGCGCGATTTTTTTCTTCAAGCCCCAATCAACCAGTTCGATGGCCCGTGCGTCGAGTCCCGCCCCGGCCATCTGCGCAAAATATCGGCGCTCCGCTTTTCCATCCGTCACGAACTCAGCCGTCGGCAAATCAATCCGCCGCTCATTGCCCCGACGGATGGCGACCCACGCCGGCGTCAAACCGAGCGGCAAGCCATGCTCCTTGGCGAACACGTTGACCGTGCCGAGCGGCAGCACACCCAAACGCGCACGTGAAAATCCTTCGGGCGAGTCACCGATGCCGTTGAGCACTTCATTCACCGTGCCGTCGCCGCCGGCGGCGACAATGGTTTCAAAACCCTCGCGCACGGCTTCCGCAGCGAGCCGGCGTCCGTCCCCCGCCGCGTGCGTCGGCTTCAGTTCGCTTTCCGCGCCGATGACCTCAAGCTGACGGCGCAGATGCCTGGCCTTGTCACCCCGGGCGGTCGGATTGAAAATGACGCACGTGCGCATCAGCTTCGAGGGCGGGTTTCAGTTGGCCAGTTTCTTGAGAATGCTGCGGGCGACGAACTCTTTGATTTCGCGGTGGCGCGGCACCGGCTGGCATACTCTGGTCTGCGGGTTTTAGTACCAATCGTGCTTTCCGCCGTGCCGGATGAACACACAACCCTGATCCTCCAGTTTGCGGACGAGGTCGAGCCGTTTCATGCGACGGCCAGTTCGGCACGCCGCCGTACATTCGGAATCGCACCGTTGGTAACGTCCGCATAGATGTCACGCAGGTTTTCCTCCAACTCGGCAAGGCTCTCACCTTGCGTCAGGCAGTCGGGAAATTCTTCGAGATAGCCCAGCCACATCTCGCCATCCTGCCAATAAACGTAGGCGGTGTTTTTCATAGTGAGAACTTAACATGACACTTAGCCGGTGTCAGCAAACTACTGCTTCACCGCCAGCTCCAGTATCCTCCCCGGCATCATCGGCAGGCCACTCTTGTGGTCGAGCGGACGTGTATATTCGGCGATGAACACTTTGCCTTTGCCCGCCAGATGCAGGTCAATGGGTCGCGCCAGCGGGGCGAGCGCGGTGGTCATCGTCGCTTCCCAACCGGTCGCCGTCTGCTTGAGCCGCGCCTGGAGCACGTCGAAACCCACGTCGTCGGGCTGTTTCAACAGGTTGCCGAAGCGACCAATGAGAAATGTTCCCCGCCAGCCCTCGGGAAAATCGTTGCCGAGCCACACGATTCCCGCCGGCGATGAATGCGGGTGGAAAGTCGAAAGTGGCCCGTCGCCCGCCTTGCCCGCCGGGCCAACATTCACCACGGGTCGCGTAAAGGTGATGCCCGTGGGCGCGTCGGGCGTGTAGCCATACGGCCGTTTCGTCCAATCGGAGAACTGAAACGGAAAACCGTAGTGCCGTCCTTTCTCGATGACGTTCAGTTCCTCGGGCGCGTCGTAGTCGGGGCCGTTCTCCGTCGCGAGCAAGTGGCCCGAACCGTCCCACGTAAAGCCGTAGGAATTGCGCAGGCCACGCGCAAAGATTTCGATTTCCGGCTTCGCGGCCTTCGGGTCGATTCGCCACATGCATGCGGTCAACGGCGTCTCCCCTGACTTCGAATAACGCGGGTCTTTGCCCTCCTCGTTGCCGTCTGTGCGCGAGCCGCTGTTCACATAGAGCAATCCGTCCGGGCCGAACGCCAGGTGATTGACGCAGTGGTTGAACGGCCCGATGCCCCACGGATAGGACGCGCGCAACCATGGCTGCGGATCAAACGGATCGCCCTCGAGCACGTCGGTGGTGCGGAAAATCGTGACCTCGCACGTGACGGGCGTGACGGTTTCATTGCGTTGGTTGGCGACGAGATAAAAGCGGCGCTGCGCGTCGAGCACCAGGCCCAGGCACGATGGCTCCCCCAGTTTTTTGTCGAGATAACGTTCGCCACGCAGCAGCATCCGGAACGTGCCGCTCGCGACGTCCACGCGCCAGACGTTGCCGTTGTTGCACAAGACGTAGAGCACCCTGCCCTGTCCGTCGCTGGTGAGGCGCGTGGGGTTGTCGGGGAGCTGCACCACTTCGCGCAGCGTGAAGCCGTCGGGCGCTTTCGGCAACGGCGCGTAACCGCTCGCTCGCACAAGTTCCGCGTAAGTCTTGAACTTCGTCGTGACGCGCACGGCCTCCACCTCGTCAGCGGAGATGGCGTCGCCGGAATTGCCCCACGTCTTGCGCGCGTAGGTGAGCACGTCGGCGACCTCGGCGTCATTCAGCGTCGAGGGCGGCATGGTGCCATTATATTTCACGCCGTTGACGGTGATCTCCTGCGAGAGTCCCTCACACAGGATACGGATGGCGCGAGCCTTGTCGGCCATGAGAAAGTCGGACTTCGCGAGCGGCGGGAAGACGCCGGTCGTGCCCTGGCCGCTGGCCTGGTGGCAGAGGTAACAGTGCTGCTGAAAGAGTTGCCTGCCTTTGGCGATTTGCGCGTCCTGAGTCCAGCCTGACGGTTCGAGCCACGATCCGACGCAAAGACACAACAGCAAGAGCGTCACGCGCCGATGCCCCTCTTCAAACGAGATCATGGCGGGCAAAATAGCCGGTGCCCGTACTTAGTCAACTTCCGGGGCAGCCCGCGAGGGCATCCGGGCCTTGCCCAGGCACGTAGCGCAGCCGTCCTCGGCTGCGAGTTCGCGGGGCGTCCCCGCCCCGTGTTCCGGGCCTGGCCGCGAGACGCACCCAAACTCGCAGGCAGAGACGCCTGCGCTTTGGGAACGGTCTCAAGATGCACCCGTACGCCCCACATCCTTCGGTTGTTGCTAGTGCGAACGCCCGGTCTGCGCTACGGTGAGCCATGTTTTTCATCGGATTGGGAACCGCCGTTCCGGCCCGGCGTTACGAACAGCACGAATGCTGGCAGGCCTTTCAGCAGTCCGCGCAGTTCCCCCGGCTCAACTCGCGAGCCCAAGCCATCCTGAAAAAAGTGTTGCGCGGAAACAACGGCATCGCTTCCCGACATCTCGCGGTGGCGGATTTGCGCGACGCCTTTGAAATCACGCCGGACGCATTGCACGCGCGCTTTGTCCGCCATGCGCCCGTGCTTGCCACGCAGGCGGCGGAACGTGCGCTGGCTGACGCCGGCTTGCAGCCCGACGAGATCGATGCGGTCATCATCAGCACCTGCACCGGCTATCTTTGTCCCGGCTTGACCAGCTACGTCAGCGAGCGGCTCGGTTTGCGACCCAACGTGCTCGCGCTCGACTTGGTCGGCCAGGGCTGCGGCGCGGCCGTGCCCAATCTGCGGATGGCAGACGCGCTAGTGGAATCCAGGCGCGCGAAAATTGTCCTGTCCATTTGTGTGGAGGTTTGCAGCGCGGCATTTTATCTGGACAACGATCCCGGCGTGTTGATCAGCGCCTGCCTGTTTGGCGACGGTGCGGGTGCGGCGGTGCTGTCGCGCACCGCGCCGCCGGGCCGTCGACGCGTGGAATGGAAGGTTGCGGACACCACGCTCAGCGCCGCGGATCGGGATTTGCTCCGCTTCGAGCAGAAAGACGGCATGTTGCGGAACATTCTGGCCCCGCAAGTTCCAGCGCTCGCCGCCAAATATGCCGCGACCGTATTGCAGGCACTCCTGGATCAAACCGGGGTGAAGCGAAACCAGATCAGCGGCTGGATCCTCCACGCCGGCGGACGCGAGGTGCTGGCCGCCTTGCGAAAAAAGCTGGGCCTGTCGGAAACCGATCTGACCCGCAGCGCCGCCGTATTGAGCGAGTACGGCAATCTCAGCAGCCCGTTTGTTTTTTTCGTGCTGCAAGCCGCGCTGGCGGATCAGGCACCGGGAGGTTGGTGGTGGCTCTCGTCCTTTGGCGCCGGCTTCACTTGCCACGGCGCGCTGTTGAAAGTGGAATGAGCCTGGGTCGGCATTTTCATTTTAAACCCAAACATGCAACGCTGCCTTGAACCGGAACTCTTGGATGAACTTCCCGCCGCCCACCCGCAGGCGATCCGCTCGCGCGGCGATCTGCGGCGTGTCAATGGACTGATGGGACACGCCGGCCTACTGAGCCGGGCGCTGACGACGGGCGCGGGCCAAACACCCCTCCGCCGCATTATTGAACTCGGCGCTGGCGATGGCACCTTTCTGCTGCGCTGGGCAGAATCACTGGCGCGGGGCGGCCAGCCAACGGAAGTCCAACTCGTGGATCAACAGGACATCGTCAGCGCGGAAACCCGTCGCGCGTTTTCCGCCTTGGGCTGGAACGTCGAGGTCGTGCCAGCGGATGTTTTTGACTGGCTGGCGCGGCCGGCGTCGGCGCGGTCCGATTTGTTGGTGGCCAATTTGTTTCTGCACCATTTTCCCGAAGCGCGGTTGGGTGAGTTGTTTCGGAGGGCGGCGGAACGGACGAATCTTTTGGTGGCGTGCGAACCGCGCCGTTCATCGCTCGCGCTGGCCGCCGCCCGGTTGCTCGGCGCGATCGGCTGCAATGCGGTCACCCGCCACGATGCCGTGATCAGTGTGCGCGCCGGTTTTGCGGACCAGGAACTCTCCGCACTCTGGACGGCGCGAGATAATTGGCGGCTGACCGAACAGCCGGCGGGCCTGTTCAGCCATTGTTTCATCGCGCGACGACTCCAATGCTGACTGTAGCGGCGGTCTGTGACCGCCGGTTCATGATTCAATCCGGGCTTCTTGAGTCCTAGACCGCCGCCAAAACAAGCAGTGAACCCGGAAATTGCAGAACCCGGAAACCGTGGATGAACGCAGATGAACGAAGATAATGAAGAACTCGGACTGACGCGCGCCTTCAACTCCGAGGTGTTATCTGCGTCCATCCGTCCACCCTCCGCAGTACTGCTACGGAGGACGGGCGTTCATCTGCGGTTCACTTGACGCTTTTAGGATGAACCCCATTACCATCGTGGGCGGCGGACTGGCCGGCTTGACCCTTGGCATCGGCTTGCGTCAACACGACGTGCCGGTGACAGTCTGGGAGGCGGGCCGCTACCCGCGCCACCGCGTCTGCGGCGAGTTCATCAGCGGCCACGGATTGGATTCGCTGCAACGGCTCGGCCTGCGCGACAAGTTCATCCAGGCCGGCGCACGGACCGCCCGATCCGTAAGTTTCTCCACCGCCACCGCCAACTCACCGGTCCAGGAACTGCCGCAACCCGCGCTGTGCCTCTCGCGGTATGTGCTCGACCATTTGCTCGCCACAGAATTTCGCGGCCGCGGCGGTGACCTGCGCGCGGGCGAACGCTGGCGGGACAATGCGTTTGGCGAAGGCGTCGTGCGCGCCACCGGGCGGCGGGCGCAAGCGGTGACCGAAGGGTGGCGGTTGTTCGGTTTGAAGGCGCACGCGCGAAATGTTCCCCTGCGCGCGGATCTGGAAATGCATCTCTCGGCCACGGGTTACATCGGACTGTGCCGTTTGAGCGGCGACGAAGTAAATGTGTGCGGGCTGTTTCGCAGCCGAACGACGGTGACGGATTTGCCGCAGAACTGGCCGGATTGGCTGCGTGGCGTGGCCGGGGCGCCCCTGCGCCAACTGATGGCCGAGGCCGTGTTCGACCCCGATTCCTTTTGTTCGATCGCCGGTCTGTCGTTGCGGCCACGGCAGGCTGCAGCGCTGGACGAATGTTGCGTCGGGGACGCGGTCACGATGATTCCACCGGTGACGGGCAACGGCATGTCGATGGCCTTCGAGTCCGCCGAAATCGCCGTAGCACCGCTCTCGAGATACAGTCGCGAAGAAATCACGTGGGACCAAGCCCGTGAGCAAATCGCGCGGGACTGCAATGCGGTCTTTGCGCGGCGACTGCGCTGGGCGGGATGGTTGCAAAGCGGTTTGTTCCAGCCACCCATCCAAGCCGCCTTGTTCTTTCTCGCCGCCCGCAACCGGAACGTGTGGCGGGGATTATTCGGTCGGACGCGCTGACTGAGTTGTAAATAGATTCGTCATTGCGTGGAGCCACAAAGCTGGGTCCAATGGCGTCAACCATTTCAATTCATATGAATATCACAGGTAAAGTGGCGGTGATCACGGGCGCCAGCCGGGGCGTGGGCCGGGCCACCGCGCTGGCGCTGGCCCGGGGCGGTTGCAGTGTCGCGGTTAATTTCAGCCGCTCACGGGACGAGGCGGAGCAAACGGCAGCCGCGGTGCGCCAATTGGGTGTGAAGGCCATTTGCATTCCAGCGGATGTGGCGAATGACGCCGCGTGTCGGGCAATGATGGACATGGCGGCCAGGGAATTAGGCCGGCTCGACATCCTGGTCAACAACGCCGGCACCACCGAGTTCATTCCCCATGCAAACCTTGAAGATGTGACGGATGCGCATTGGGACCGAATCCTTGGCGTGAATCTCAAAGGCCCGTTCCAATGCGTCCGCGCGGCCCGCAAGCACCTCGAAGCCTCCGGCCATGGCGTCGTCATCACTGTGACCAGCATCGCCGGCATTGCTGGCACGGGCAGTTCCATTCCCTACTGCGCGTCCAAGGCCGCGTTAATTAACATGACCATCTCACTGGCCCGCGCGCTCGGCCCAAACATCCGCGTCAATTCCGTCGCGCCCGGTTTCATCGCCGGTGAATGGTTGCAAAAAGGTTTGGGCACGGATTACGAAAAGGTAAAACAGGCACGCGAACAAACGAATGTGCTTGGAAAAGTCTGCGCACCGGAGGACATCGCCGCCGCCATTCTCAGCCTGATTACCGGTTCGGATTTGATCACCGGTCAAACGCTCGTCTGCGACGGCGGAACGATGGTCGGGCCGAAGGCCTAGATCGGTCTTTGCATCATGCTCGACGAATCCATTTTCAAAGGCGTCAAACTCGTCGTCGTCGGCAATCTCAACCGCGATCTTAAGTCGTCACCGCTCCCGCCCGGCGACTATTTGTTCCGCGATGGCGAGACGGCGCTGACGGGCGTGTACGAAACGATTGGCGGCGGCGGCGCCAACAGCGCAGCCATCGCCGCCCGGCTCGGCGCGGACGTGTCGTTTGTCGGCCAGATCGGCGACGACGCACTCGGCCGCCAGTTGGAACAGGCGATGACGCGCCACGGCATCCACTGCCACCTGCACAAAGCCGCAGACCTTGCGACGGGTTCGACGTTGAACCTGGTTTTCGACACCGGCCAGCGCCATTTCCTGAGCTGCCATCCGAACAACGCCGCGCTTTCGTTCGAGTCGCTCGACCTCTCGGCGCTGGAAAATGCCCAGCACCTTCACCGGGCCGACATCTGGTTCTCCCACGCGATGCTCTTCGGTGGAAATGAAAAACTATTCCGCGCTGCGCGGGCTGCGGACATCGCCACTTCGATCGATCTGAACTGGGATCCACAATGGGGCCACGCGGGTGCGGACGAAATTCTGCGGCGCAAGGAAGCCGTGCGTGCCGTGCTCCCGCTGGTCGATCTGGCGCATGGCAACACGCGCGAATTGTGTGCGTTCACGGATACTCCGGATTTGCCGGGTGCCTTGGCGCGACTCGTCGAATGGGGAGTCACGGCGGTGGTCGTGCACCTGGGTTCGCAGGGTGCCGGTTACTTCAGTCGCGGCGAAATATTCGTCGAGCCACCCGCACCCATCGCGCGCCAACTCATGGCCACCGGTACCGGCGACGTGTTAAGCGTGTGCCTGATGCTGATGCATCAGCGGGCGGAGTTTGCCGTGCCGGCGAAACTGCGGCTGGCGAACCGGATCGTGGCGGAATTCATCGATGGACGCCGGCAGTTGATCCCGGATTTGAACCCGTAGCGTCGGGCATCTTTGCCTGCCGACAGGGGGTAGGGACAAGGGTTTGAACCTTGCCCCTCCCTCCGAACGGGCGGGCGTCCCGCG
>JAYUBJ010000108.1:0-8134 GCA_043740915.1 Verrucomicrobiota bacterium | reverse complement strand
GGAGCGAACATCCAACTGGAAAGCGCGAGTTGCAGCGCGCCGCTGATCGCGTGGCCACTCGTGCAGCCTTGCGCGATGCGCGCGCCCAGCATCATGATAAACCCGCCCACAAACGCGCCAAAGTAGCGCACGGCCGGCTTGTCCCCAAAGCGCCAGCGCCAGAGCGGCGGCACTCGTTCCGGGGAGCGGTCACCGGAGAGCTTCGCACTGAGATACGCGCCGAGAAAGACGCCCACAACGAGCATCCATTCCCAATCGATCTTCGGCGATTTGTTTTCCTTCGCCTTCTCGGCGAAATAGGGATTGCTTTGCGCGAGTTGCGGCGCGGCGGCCTTCTCCACCAGCGCAGCGGTGTATTCAAAGGCCGTGGTGATGCCGATCTGCCTGTCGGCCGTAGCAAAAGCGAACCAACTTAGCACGCCGATGCCCGCACCGACGAGATAGGGCGACCATGATTTTTTTGTTAGCGGATTCATGAAGTGACTCCTTTCGCCGCTTCCTTCATGATTTTAACAATCGTGTCCTCCACTTCTTGCGCCACCCCTTTCAGTTGCGGCGTGTTGAACATCGCCAGCAGAGTGGTTGGCTTCAAGGTAGCCAGAATGGTTTTACCGCCCTCCTCGTAAATGGAAATCCGACACGGCAGGGCGGTGGAAACGCTCATGTTTTCATCGAGCACCTTCTTCGCCTGTTGCGGCTGGCAGACCTCGAAGATCAGGCATTCATGGGCGAACTCCACGCCCTTCTTCATCATGGTTTCTTTGAGGTTGTGAACCTGCATCACGCCAAAGTGATTGGCCTGAACGGCGGCCTGCAAGGCAGCCGCAGCTTCACTCACAGTTTTGTCTGTTGGTAATTTAATCAGCATAGGTTTTCTTTCTTGGTTAAGAGTTTACTTAGTCCGCTGAATCATTTTTTGGACTGGTTGATGATAACGACCACCAGCAGGACCACCACCACTACGCCGATCACCGGCCAGATCCACATCCATCCGCCCGTCCATCCACTCATCCATCCGTCAGTTTGATTCATCATGGAGTGCCTTTGGGTACATTTGGCTTTCTTTTGTTTGCGTCGTCAACGAACGACATGTTCGTAAATTCATTTCTCGCTACGGTCGCTGGTCTACTGCGCGCGGATGTTATCCACAAAAATTCTCCCACCATCATTCCAACCCATCAGAACGCCCGACCCAACCGATGCGCAAATTTACCAATCGAATACGACACCCCCATCCGCAGCACGAACGGATCGCTGACACGGGAAAGCCCCGCCGCCGCCTCCACGCGTAAACTCCAGTTCCGCGACAAGGCATAACTGAAGACTGGACCCACGTAATGCTGCTGACGGTCCCAGGCGAAACCGAACTGATGCGTGTTGCCTAGTGCGCCGATCATTTCGACCCCCACGCCGAGCCGCTGAAATGAAAGCAGCGGCGGGGTGGATGTTTTTTCCGCATGCGCCATTCCCGGCATGGTTTTGGAGGCATCCATGTCCATCCCCATCCACGATGGCTGCCAGAAGACTCCCCAAGAATAACCGAAATCATTCTCATGGCTGTCGAGGTCGGTTTCGCTGACAAAGTTGAAAGTGGCATTCAACCGACCCCAATCGTGATACACGATCGCTCGCTGCTCAAAGGTGCGTACCCGCGTGCGGCGCGCTTCTCGCAGCGACCCTTCCAAGTCCTCGCCGCCAAACCCCGCCACTTCCATTTTGTAAAGCGCCGCACCATTGAGACCTTCATACTCGCCATACAATGTGAAATTCAGAAAGTGGTCCTGGGGGATGACGCGAAAATACGCATTGAACCGCAACCCGCCATAGGTGGCGGGCAACCCGCGGATTTTCTGCCCCTCCGCCATCACCCCGACGGTCAAGCGGTCTGTGAGACCGTATTGCGCCATAATCATTCCGGTAAAGAAGTTCGGGCCGGTTCGGGCGATCTGAAAATCTGGCAACAGCATTAGCATCAACGTATCCTTGGGCAGGTTGTAATTCACGGCACTGAAATAGGGGTTCATCAGTGCCTGCAAACCCGGCTCCATAGCGGCGTTGGTCATCACCATCCCCTCCATAGGCTCGGCGGATCGCGCTTGGGCAGGAGACCAGATGGCCAGGGCCAGGGCCAATGCGAGGCTTGAACGGATGATGAGGTTTGTCTGTCTTTGGTTTTTCATTTTCATAACTTTGTCTTTCTTTTTAATTGGTTTTGTCATCGTCATTTCTGTGGATCATTCCATTGTCGGCGGGATTGTCGGCAATGGGTGGTCGTAATTATTTCTTTGCCATCTTCCGGCATTCTTCAGCGCACTTGTGACAGGTTTCAGCGCACTGACGACAATGCTCATTTTTATGTTTGGCGCATTCATCAACGCACGCCTGACAAATCTCGGCGCATACGGCGCAGAGTTTCGCGGCATACGCTGAACCGCGGGACATGAATCGGACGGCCAGACTGCAAATATCCGCGCAGTCGCGGTCCAGTTCGATGCACCGCGCTATCATTTTGATGTCTGATTCGTGCAAGCATGACGACGCGCAGTGTTCGCACGCGATGACGCATTCATTGCATGTTTCGATACAGCTCTCGTATTTGTTATGTGGCATAACTTCGTCTTTCTTTCTACGGGTTGAGTTTGTTTGTTGTTGCTGCGACCGTCGCGTTTTCAAATTCACAGCACTCATATTGCGCCGGGGTGGGCGGCTCCGCTATGGGGCATAATCCTACCGTGGTTTCTTCATGTGCGAAGGCTTTCTGTCAGGGATCCGGCGGAGCGCTGGCTGCTTTGGTCAGCCGCCAGCCTCGCCGCCAAATCTTGGAACTATTTCTTCTCGAATTGCGCTTCCAACACCTTGAGCACTCCGTCCAATTTCTTGAGCAGGGCTTCAGTCTCCGCCTGCTTGCCGTCGTCGCCAGCCTTGTCGAGGTCATCGGCAAGTTTGGAGATGTTTTTGACGCCGCCTTCCACCTGTTTCTTCTTGTCGGCGGCGGCTTTGGCGGGCAGCGCCTTGGCCAGGTCGCGGACGGCGAAGGCATGGTGATGCACCATGTCCAGTTTTTTGTTTTTCACCACGTCCGCCAGTTCCATGTGGTGCATGTGAATCTCCTTCCAGATGCCCTCAACCGTGTCGGGGATTTTTACTTTCTCCTTGCCTTCCGCGTCCGCCAATGCCGTGGCGGTGATGCCCATTAAACCGATGGCGGCGCAAAGCCCCATCGCCAGTAGTGTTTTTGTCTTCATGTTTTTGTTCTGTTGGTTACTTCCCCAACCTCGGTCCCGACCCCGGTTCCGCCGACTTGGCGGTGGCGTCGTGATTTTCGCGTTGGGAAAAATGGTCCTTTTCCTGGGCGAGACTGGCTGCGGGTAGAGCCGGAATCGCATCGAGCGGGTCAGTCTGTTCGCGCTGGATGTATTTCTCGGCGGCCTTGCGTCCGAATTTGTAGAAAACAGCGGGTGTCACCGCCATGTCGAGGAACGTCGAGCTAATCAGCCCACCAAGAATGACAACGGCCACGGGATACAAGATTTCCTTGCCCGGCTGGCCCGCAGCGAGCACCAGAGGAATCAAGGCGAGACCGGCGACCGCAGCGGTCATCGTCACTGGCACGAGCCGTTCGAGCGAGCCGCGCACGATCATCTTTTCGTCGAATTTCTCGCCCTCGTGTTCCATCAGGTGGATGTAATGCGAAATCATCATGATGGTGTTGCGCGAGGCGATGCCGGCCAGGGTAATGAGGCCGACGAGCGTGGCGATGGAGATTTTTCCGACCATGAAGTAGGTCAGCGCGAGTCCGCCGATGAATGCCAGCGGGATGTTCAGCAGGATTTGTCCGACAATCATCGTCGAGCGGAAGTGCGAGAAGAGCACCAGGAACATTGTCGCCAGCGTCACAATGGAGAGGATGCCGATGAGCCGTGTGGCTTCCTGCTGGCTCTGGAACTGGCCTTCGTAGCTGATGAAGAAGCCCTGCGGCAGATGCACCTGCGCGGTGAGTTTGTCCTGAATCTCCTTCACCACCGAGCCGAGGTCGCGCCCGGAAACATTCGCTTGAACCACGATGCGCCGTTGCACGTTCTCGCGGTTGATGATGTTCGGGCCTTTGCTCTCGCGCACGTCGGCCAGCAACGCCAGCGGCACCTTCTGGCCCTTCTCCGTGTCCACGAGCATTTCGCTCATGGCTTTCACGTCGTTGCGGGAGGACTCGCCGTAGCGCACCAACACGTCGTAAGTCTTCTGGCCGTCGAGCACCTGCGCGACCTTGCGACCATTGAGCGCGGTTTCGAGCAACTCGTTGAGTTCGCCAATCTGGATTCCGTAGAGCCTGGCCTTGGCGCGGTCGGGCTGGATGCGGACTTGCGGCATCAACACCTGTTTCTCGATTTGCAGGTCCACGACGCCTTCCACCGTTTTCATCTGGGCTTCCACTCCGGCGGCGGCGGCGCGCAACGCATCAAGGTCTTCGCCGAAAATCTTGACGGCGATTTGCGCGCGCACGCCGGAGAGCAAATGATCCAGCCGGTGCGAAATCGGCTGGCCCACGCTGAACACGACGCCGGGGATTTGGCTTAACTTGTCGCGCACGTCGTCGAGGATTTGTTCGCGGGTGCGTTTGGATTTGCGGAAGTCCACGTCAATCTCGGTGTAGTGAACGCCCTCGGCGTGTTCGTCCAGTTCCGCGCGCCCGGTGCGGCGTCCGGTGGAAATAACTTCGGGCACGCCCAACAGCAACTTCTCCGCGATTTCGCCGATGCGATTGGATTGTTTCAGCGACGTGCCGGGCGCGGACAATACGTTGATGGTGGCGGTGCCTTCGTTGAACTCGGGCAAAAATTCCTTGCCCATCATCGGGTAAAGCGCGAACGAGCCGACGACCAGCACCAATGCGATGCCCATCACCCACCACGGATGGCGCAATGTGTATTTGAGCACCACGGCGCGGTCGAACGCCTTGAGCTGCCGCACGATCCAGCCGTCGGTCTCATGCTCCATGCGTTTCATGCGCGGCAACAGGTAGGAGCAGAGCGCGGGAATGACCGTCAACGAAACGACGAAGGAAGCAATCATCGCCACGATGGTCGCCACGCCGATGGGTGCAAAGAGCCGGCCTTCGATGCCGCCCAACCCGAACAGCGGGATGAAGACGAGAATGATGAGCAGCGTGGCGAAGAGGATGGAGTTTCGCACTTCCACCGAGGCGTTTGCGATGACGCGCAACACGGGCCTGGGCTTTGAGGCGTGTCGGTTTTCACGCAGCCGGCGGAAGACGTTTTCCACATCGACAATCGCGTCATCCACCACCATGCCGATGGCCACGGCCAGACCGCCCAGCGTCATGGTGTTGATGGTGATGCCGGCCCACTTGAAGTAGAGAATCGTCACGACGAACGAGAGCGGAATGGCCGTGAGCGTGATCAGCGTGGTGCGGAAGTTCAGTAGGAACAGGAAAAGAATAATCACAACCATGATCGCGCCGTCGCGGATGGCTTCCTCGACGTTGCCAATCGCTGCTTGAATGAAACTGGCCTGCTTGAACAGCGGCGTGATTTTGATGTCGGCGGGCAGTCCCTTCTGAATCTCGGCGAGCGCCTTCTCAACCGCGGCGGTGAGCTTGATGGTGTCCATGCCGGGCTGCTTTTGCACCGAGACGATGATGGCCGGAGTGCCGTTGACGCCGGCGTCGCCGCGCATGACGCGCTTGTCGAATTTCACTTCGGCTACGTCCTTGAGCAGGATGGGCACGCCCTGGCGCGACTCGATGACGGAGTTGGCGATGTCCTCAATCTCCACAGTGCGCCCGATGTTGCGGACGAGCGCCTCCTGGTTTGCGCCTTCGAGGAAACCGCCGGCGGTGTTCAATTGGGATTTTTCCGCCGCGCCGAGCACTTGCTTGAGCGTGACGCCGAATGCCGCCATTTTTTCCGGCGAGGGCAGCACCTGATATTGCTTCACGCCGCCGCCAATCGGGATGACCTGCGACACTCCTGGAATGGTCAGCAGGCGCGGGCGCACCGTCCAATCGGCGATAGTGCGCACGTCCATCGGCGCGGTCTTGCCGCCCTCGCTCGACAGGCCAATTAACATGATTTCGCCCATGATGGAGGAAATTGGACCCATCACGGGGCTGACTCCCTTGGGCAATTTTTCGGCGGCAAGTTGAAGACGCTCCTGCACCAGTTGCCGCGCGCGGTAAATGTCCATGCCCCAATCAAACTCGACGTAAAGAATGGAAAGCCCGATGCCGGAGTTGGAGCGCACGCGTTTGACTCCGGGCGCGCCGTTGAGCGCGGTTTCCAAAGGCAGCGTGACGAGCGTCTCGACTTCTTCGGGGGCAAGGCCGGGCGCTTCGGTGAGGATATTGACGGTCGGACGATTCAAGTCGGGGAACACGTCCACCGGCAGTTGCAAGACAGTGAACGCCCCGTAAACCAGCAACAGCACGCTGGCCGCGACGATGAAGAGGCGGTTGCGGAGTGAAAATTCAATGAGGCGGTTTAACATGGAGCGTCCTGTTCACTTTGAAGCTGATTCAGTCGGCGGATTGCTGATTGCCGTCGGCGCGACAGAGCCGCCCGACGCTGGTACACGCATTTTCAACAGCACTGCAATCAGGTTCAACAAGAGCAGCACGCCGAGTGTGATACCCATCGCCCAAAGCGGCAGCGTCGGCACATGACTGCGGTCGGCTTCGGCGCTGGCAACCGCGTTGGTTGACGCGGCTGACTTTTCCTCGCCGGGTTTGGCTGCCGCCTTGCGCGTCGTGACGTATTGGAGCTGGTAATTGCCGAGGGTCACCACCTTGTCACTGGGGAAAACGCCTTCGATGACTTCAAAGTAGCGGTCGTCTTTCATGCCGAGCACGACGGGCTTCCGCTCGTAAACCAGCTCATCCGTGTCCGACTGCACGAAGACGAAGAAATGGCCGGCCTCACCGAGCACGGCGCTATGCGGCACGGTGACCACCGTATCGGCTTCGGCAGTGACGATGTTAAGCCGCGCCCGCATGTTGGGGCGCAACGTGCCGTCAAGATTCGAGATGCGCACCCACACCTTGAGCGTGCGAGCCTCCGGATCGAGCGCACCACCGATGAGGTCCACGGTGCCGGTGAAGATATTGGTGGGATACGACTCGACGTTGATGCGAGCTTTTTGGCCGACCTTAACCCAAGCCACCTGGCCCTCGAAAATCTGGCCTTCCGCATAGACTTCGGACAGGTCCACGATTTCCAGCAGATGTTTGTCCGGCTCAACGGTGTCGCCCAAGACCACGTGCCGATCCATCACGATGCCGTTCATCGGCGCGACAAGCTGGACGCGCGGCGGCGGGTCACCGAGTTGGCGGCTTTCCACTTCCACCAGGACCTGCCCCTTCGTCACGGGTTCGTTCTCGGCCACTTTCAAGTCGGTCACGCGGCCGGGAATCCGGCTGGACACTGCGGCCGTGCGATTCGGGATGGCCCCGATTTTGCCGAAGACCATGAAGGTTTTTTCGAGCCGACGGAGTTGCGCCTCCTCCACGACGAGCGCGAGATTCTTTTTGGCTTCGGCGGTGATGGCAATCGGGCCGGAAACCGGTGCTTCGCCGCCTTGTCCCGGCGCTTTGTTGTGCCCTTCATGCGGAAAGGCGGCGGGCGCGAAGGCCAGCAGGCCAGCCAGCATCGCACCGAATCTTAACGGGTTGTGTTTCATAATCTGTTCAGTGTTTGAATTTCATTTCGCGGGCAAAACGACGCCAGTCGCCGTTTCCCATTCGGTTTTGGCGCGGTTGAACTCTCCCAGCACTTCGAGAGAGCGTTGGCGCAGTTCCGTCAACTGCTGCTGCGCCTGAATGACGGTGGTGATGCTGACGAGGCCGTCCGCATAACCCTTTTGCAGCAGGGTGATGTTTTCCTCCGCGAGCTTGATAGATTCCTCGCGATACAGACGGAGCATGTCGAGCAGTCGGCGCATCTGGTTCTCCGCCGTCTGCGCTTCGGTGGCGATGCGCAGGTCGAGCGCCTTCAACTCGGCTTCGGCGCGCTGTTGCGTGGCCTGCGCTTCGCTGATGCGGCCCTGATTCTTGTTCCAGAGCGGCAGCGGGATGGAGACACTGAAGCCCAGGAAGTTGTCCGCCTTGGTTCCGATGGGCGCG
>JAYUBJ010000107.1:0-8141 GCA_043740915.1 Verrucomicrobiota bacterium | reverse complement strand
GCCGGTAGCCGGGTTTTTCCGTATCGGTCATATCGCCGTTGCCGACCACTACAGCTACCTCCCGACGGTGGGGCTGGCGGTGATGGGGGTGTGGTCGGGCGTGGAAATAGCATCGCGCTGGCCACCGATCCGCACCTATCTTGTAGGGGCATCCTGGTGTTGGCTCTTGCTCTGCGTGTTGATGACTTGGGCTGATCTTCCACGCTGGCAGAGTAATTTCGCAGTGTTTGAAAGCGCCTATCGCCGCGGTGCGCATTACCTCGCGTGCGACCAACTCGGTTCCATGCTCTACGCGCAGGGCGAGTTGGAACAGTCGATCACCGTCTGCACGCGGGGACTTGAGGACAACCCGCGATTCCGATCTCTTTACAACACTCGCGGGGGAGCCTATTATGAACTGAGCGAATTGGACAGGGCGATGGCTGACTTCGACCGGGCAATTGAAATTGACCCGGAGTACGCCCCTACTTACTTTAACCGGGCCTTGGTTTACATTCAACGGAAACAGTTCGTTGAGGCTCGCGCAGCAGTGCGAAAATACCGAAGCAATGGTGGCACCGAGGATACGAGTAAATTGAACATTCCTCACTAATCACACCGGATCGAACGCAGCACCGTACTAAATCAAATCTGCTTCTGAAAGAACTATGAAACTCAACGAACCGCAGGAAACGGATCTCTCCCGACACGTTTTTTTTACCCGCCGAGCGTCAATAAGGCCATTTCTGAGTTGATTTATACACCGTTACAAACCTGAAATTACTGCGCGTGGTGCGAATTCGTTTTCGCGCTTTTGGATTCAATGGATACCATTCTACAGATTGAGCAATTAACCGTGGAATTTCGCAGCCGGGAGTTGGGGCAGGGAACCAAGGTGGCGGTGAAGGGATTGAATCTGGCCGTGCAGTCGGGAGAAGTCTTTGGCTTTCTAGGACCGAACGGCGCCGGCAAAACCACCACGATGAATGTTCTCCTGGGCTTCGTGAACGCCACGAGCGGTTCGGCCTCCATCTTCGGCGTCGATGTCCGCCGGCCCATTGCCCGGCAGCGCCTCGGTTTCCTCCCCGAACTGACTTACTACTACAAATTCCTCAACGCCGAGGAGTTGCTCCGTTTTTATGCCCGCATTTTTAAGATTCCGCGGGCGGAGATTGACCGCCGGATCGATTCCGTGCTCAAGCTGGTGGAACTGGAATCCGCCCGGAAGCGCCAGATCAAAACCTATTCCAAAGGGATGCAACAGCGCGTCGGTCTCGCGCAGGCGTTGATCAACAATCCGGACCTGCTGATTCTCGACGAACCGACGAGCGGTCTGGATCCCGTCGGCCGCATGAAAGTGCGCGAGATCATCCACCGCCTCAAGAACGAGGGCAAAACGGTTTTCTTTTCGTCGCACGAAATGGGTGAAGTCGAAACGGTGTGCGACCGGGTGGCGATCTTGAACCAAGGCGAACTCAAAGCCGTCGGCCGGGTCAGCGATCTGGTGGCTCAGCACCAGCAGACCCATTTGGAGCAGGTGTTCCTGAAAATCATCGGCTACCAGCCGCAGCCATGAACAACGTTCTCGCTCTCTCCGGCATCGTGATCAAGGAAATGTACCGGCGCAAGGATTTCTACGTCCTGTTCATCCTGACGGTGCTGATCAGTTTGTTGATGGGGTCGGTCAATTTTTTTAACGACGACAAAATTGTCCGTTTCCTCAAGGAAATCTGCCTTTTGTTGATCTGGCTCTCCACGCTGACCATTGCCATCATCACCACGGCGCGGCAGATCCCGGCGGAACGGGAAAATCGCACGATTTTTCCGCTGCTGGCCAAGCCGGTGACCCGCGCGGAACTCGTGATGGGCAAATTCCTCGGCTGCTGGCTCGCCTGTGGCCTGGCGCTCGTCGTGTTCTATGGTTTCTTTGGCAGCATCATCGCTTTCCACGAACAACACCTGCCATTGCTCAATTATTTCCAGGCGCTCTGGTTGCACTGGATGATGCTCGGCATCGTCATCGCCCTCGCCCTCCTGGGTTCGGTGGTCTTCGCCGCGCCTTCGTCCAATGCCACGATTTGTTTCGTCGTCGTCCTCGGCATCCTGCTGCTGGGACGGCATCTGGGAAAAGTCGCGGCGGGTCTGGCCGAACCGAGCGGCACGATCCTCTATGCAGTCTACCACCTCATTCCGCACCTGGAGATCTTCGATGTCCGCGATTTGATCATCCATAACCAAGGCTTGATCGATTGGGGTCCGTGGCTGCTGGCGACGCCATACGCCCTGGCGTACATCGCCATTTTTCTGGTGGCGGCGTGGCTGGTTTTCCGCCGCAAATCCTTGAACTGAGCCATGCCCGCGCCCGCGTTCATCCTCTCGTTGTTGCTCGCTTTGAGCTTCAGCCTGGCTACCTACCTCCAACCGCGCTTTCAAAATCAAGCGGGCAGCCGCCGCCAATCGGAAAACGTGCTGGCCGTGTTGATCGGCGACAGCCGCCGTCTTTTCGCCAATCATTTTTTTGTGAAAGCCGATGTCTATTTTCACAGCGGTTATTACCCGGGCATTTTCGATGAAGGCAAACTCCACGAAAACTCCCCCATGCGGGTGACGACCGGTGATCACGAAAGCAAGCCCCAGGCTGAATCCGGCCACTCCGCGCATGACCACGAGGCGGGTGAGAATTTCCTCGGCAAACCCAAAGACTGGATCGACCGTTTCAGCCGGCATTTTTTTCTTTCCGAACATACCCACCTCGAAACGGAAGGCGAGGAACGGGAAATCCTGCCCTGGTTGCGCATCGCCGCCGCCTTGGATCCGACGCGGGCCGAAACCTATACCGTGGCGGCGTTCTGGCTGCGCAACCGTCTCGGCAAAGTGACCGAGGCGGAGCAGTTTTTGCGCGAGGGCTTGCGCGCGAATCCGGACAATTGTGAAATCCTCTTTGCCTTGGGCCAGGTGGCCGACGAAAATCGACAGGAATTCACCCGGGCGCACAATCTGTACGAGATGGCGCTGGCGAAGTGGAACCAGCAGGAGGCTGGCAAAAAAGAGCCGAATGTGCTGCTGCACCAACAGATCGTGGTGCACCTGGCCCGCTTGGAAGAGCGGGCCGGCCGTTGGCAGGAATCCATCCGTTATCTGGAGTCGCTCAAGAAATATTCACCCTACCCGGACCAGATTGAAAAGCAGATTGAGGAAGTCCGGCAGAAGGCCAGGTAGGATCAAAAAAGCGACTGGCATAGCGGCAACCTGTAGCCGCAACCTTCAGGTTGCGCGGTTGCACAAACGGTTAAGGCGCGTCTCAAGGAGCAGGGTCGTGCTCGTGTGCGTCGATGGATCCAGCCTGAAGGCGTGCGGCTACGAGCGGTGTCTAACAAAGCTGGCTACGGGAAGCGCCATCGGTAGAGACCGTCACGGAGCCCAATATCACTGCGTGGTTGAACTGAAACGTCATGGCGTGGGTTTCCTGAACCAGAGCAGCACACAGCCGACCAGGGTGATCCCGGAGATCAGGGCGCCGAGCTGGAACTGGCGGTCTTCATAAACCAAGGTCACCCGGTGGCTGCCCATGGGGATTTGCAGGGCCTGGAAAGCGTGGTTGGCCCGCCATAGCGGGACGGCCTGCCCGTCCACGTAAGCCCGCCAGGGATGGTAAAATGATTGCGCCACCACGAGCAACGCGGGCTGCTCCGCTTCGGCCATGACTTCAATCTTGTTCGCGCGAAAATCGTGGGAGGAGATTTTCACCGCGCCGGAATTGGTTACGGAAATAAATGGCTTGGCCTCCGGCGGCAGATAGACGACGTGTCGTGGATCGAATCCCGGATCGAGCAGTGCGCGCAGGGTTGCGTTCGTGTCGGCAAACACCGGCTGTTGTCCGCTGGTGATCATTGGCATTTGGGTGGTGCGCGCCGTCCACTCGATCAGCGTGCCCGGCTTCGTAACGTGCGAGACGGCCAGAAAATCGGCCACGCGCGGCAGATCAGTGGTGGGTGAGGCGTAGAGCAGCGATTGGATTTCCGCCTGTTCCTTAAGTTGCAGGGTCGAGGAGCCGTTCACTTTTGGAAACCCTTCGAGCAGGTTCAAGTTCGACCACAAACCCAGCCGTTTGCCCAGGAAGTCGGGTTCGAATTCCTTCAGCGATTTGTTCAGCAACAATTTATCTGCCGCCGGGCTGATCATCACGCGGCCGGTGCCCAGTGCGGGTGGCGGCCGCAGTTTCAGTTCCTGCTGGGCGAGTCTCGGCGCGAACGCGTTGGCGGAAATGACGGGATTGAGCCGGGGCAGGTGGGTCAAGCCGTCCAGACCAAGCAGGATCAGGATGCCGAGGCGACTGAGGAGTAGCTGCCGGGGCCGCAGTCCGCGGGTGCCATAATAAATCAGCGCGAGCAGAGCCGTCAGGAAGCCCACCCGCCCGGCGGCGTTTCCTTCCGTCAATTCGGGGTGGTCGTAATAAAATGGATTGGCCCGCCCGAACCAAAGAATCCCTGCGCTCAACGTTAGCAGGGCCAGCCACCATCCCAGCGGCGCCCGCCATGCCCGCGCGCGGAGCGTCGCCGGCAATGTTTGCGTCCAGCGCATGCCATAGGCGGCCAGGAGCGGGAGGGCGATGACCGCGAGCACCACATATTTGACGGGATACCGAATCAACCCGAGTGCCGGGACCGTATGTTTGAGCCAGTGGAGGAGGGGGCCGTTTTCACCGAGCGCCAGGATCAGGCCGAGCAGGGTGATCGCGGCCAAAAAATAGACACGGCGCTGCCGTACATGCCAGACGGCCAGCAGTCCGAGCAACAGCACGCCGGTTCCCAGATAATACGAAGTCAGGAATTGCTGGCCGTCTTGAAAAAAAACTCCCTGTGGTGTTTGAAAGTAATGAAACATCGGCACCAGCAAATTGGCCCAGCCCCAGCCGGGCATGGCCCATTTTTCCGCGGCAAAACCCGGGGACCGCTGCGAGTGCGCCAGTAGATCAAAAAACGGCAGGAGTTGGACGGCCGTCAAGCCGGCGACAAGCAAAATCATGAGCAAAAACCGGCCGCAGGCCCGGGTGCGCGGCACGCGGTTGGTGATGAGTTGTCCTGCCAGCATCAGGAGCAGCAGGAGCCAGGTCAACAGGATGAACTCCGGCACGCCGGACAGCATTTGCAGCGCGGCGACCAGCGCCGCCAACAAAATCCGGCGTCTGCCCTCGCGCCAGCCTTGCTCGACCAGCAGGATCATCCATGGCATCCAGCCGAGTGCGACGGTGTAGTTGGGCCACATGAGGCTCGACAAGGCCACCCCGTTGAAGGCGAAGGCGAGCCCGGCGACACTCGCGGCGAAGCGGTTGTCCACCCAGCGCTGCGCCAGGAAATACATGCCCAGGCCGCCCAGAAATAAATGACCGAGGCAGAAAACGCCGAGCGACCACGGCAGTGGGAAAACGAGGTGGATGAGTGAAAGCGGATACAGCGCGAGCGTTCCCCATTGGGCCAGGAAGGGCGCGCCGCAATTGCTCAATGGATTCCAGAGCGGCAGCTCGCCGCGCCAGAAACTTTCGTGATGGTAATAAATAAATGGAAAACCCAGGACGCCGTAGTCGCGGTAAAAAAAAGATTCTGAGCCGAGCAGGACGCCCGGAAACCACGCCACAATAAAAGCCGCCAGGATTAAACCGAAACGCAGCGGAGTGAACCAGGCATCGAGGGAACCATCGGACGGCGGGAGCTGGCCGCAGCCACTTGAATCCCCCGCCGAAGTTGGCGCTTCCCGGGCCATGGTTTAGCTCCCGGCTTTCTTGCTCCGCCAGCAAAACGCCAGGCAAAGCAGCAAGGTCACCGTGGAAATTGCCAGCCCAAAACGGAAGTTCCGATCTTGATAAACCAAACTGACCCGGTGATTGCCACCGGGCACTTGCAGCGCTTGAAACGCGAAATTCGCCGTCCACAGCGGCACGGGCTGGCCATCGACGTACGCGCGCCAGAGATGGTAATTGCATTGCGCGAAGACCACGAGCGCAGTCTCCCGCGCCGCGACGTCCAACTCGATGCGATGCGCGTGGTATTGGTAAGAAACAATTTTGGCATCCGTGGAATGCGTGACGCTCACCGCCGATTTCACGGCCGGCGGCAGATAGACAACTTTCCGCCCGTCAAAGTCCGGGTGGCTCAGGCCGCGCAACGTTTCGCGCGGTTCGGCGAAGAGTGGCTGTTGTCCCGCCGTGGCCAGCGGCGAGGCGGTGGGTCGGAAGACCCATTCCAGTTGGCCGTCGGCTGCGCTCACCATCGATACCCCAAGAAAATCGGCGAGCCCGGGCAGGTCGCCCTGGGGTGCAAAATAGAAAAGGGTGGCGATGTAGTCGGTCATCGGTTGCGGATAAAGCGAGTAAAACCCGTCCACTTTCGGCAGGTGGTCGAGCAGATTGCAGTTGGCGAACAACCCGAGGCGCTTTTGCAAGACTTCGTTCTCGGCCGTGTTGGCGGAGGAGTAGTGCAGCATCAGATCGGTCGAGCGGCGCAACATGGCGCGCGTCTCGCCCGCGGCCGGCACCGGCGACAGTTTGAATTGGGAACGGAGGACGTCGGTTTCATAAACCCCGGTGCCCACCGTTGGGTTTTGGCGGGGGGTATGCGTCATGAAATCAAGCCAGCACACGAGGAGCAATCCCAAGCTTGTCCAGCTCGAAGACCGGAGTTGGCCCGGGCGTCCACCCGCGAAAACCAGAACCCAAGTCAGCGCCAGAAACAGGGCGCGGCTGGACGCGCTCGGCCAGGCGATGTCCCACTGGTTGTAAGGCGGTGGGTTGGCGGGAATCAAGGTGATGAACCAGAGCAGCAAGGCGATCAGGCCGAGAAAGCCAAGGGCAATGCCCAGGAATCTTTTTTGCTCCCGGACCAGGGTAAAGTTGGGCGTGGCGGTCAGTCGCTGGACGGCGTAGGCGGCGAGCAGCGGGACGAGGAGCACCGGCAGCAGGACAAATTTTACGGGATAACGCATGAAGCCCAGCGCCGGAATCCACCGGTGCAGCCAGCCGAAGAGCGGTCCGTTGTCGCCGAGGGCCAGGATCGAGCAGAGGAACACCACGGCGGCAAGAAACCAAACACGGGGTTGACGGACTTGCCACGCCGCCAGCAACGCGAGCGCCATGACGCCGATGCCGAGATAATAGGAGGACGTGAAATACTGGTCGTGTTGCAGGAAAACGCCCTGGCCGACCTCGACGTTGAAAAACGCGGGGACCAGGAAATTGGCCCAGCCCCAGCCGGGCATGGCCCATTGCGAATTACCGAAGTTGGAATCACGATGCGAGTGCGTGAGCAAATCCAAGAACGGGAGCAGTTGCGCCGCCGCCAGGCCGGCGACGAGCAGGACGACGAGGATGAACCGCCAGCACATCGGCCGGCGCGGGCTGCGGCCCTGCCACAGTTGCCCTGCCCACATGGCGGCCAACAACAGCCAGGTCAGCAGAATGGTTTCGGGCGCGCCAGCGAGCATCTGCAACGCGCCGATCAGCGCGGCCGAATACACGCGCCGTCCGCCTTCCCGCCAGGCGCGTTCCACGGCCAGCAGGAGCCACGGCATCCAGCAAAGGGTGGCGATATGGCTCGGCCACATCAGAAAGTCGATCGACAGACCGTTGAAGGCAAAGGCGACGCCGGCGATGGACGCCGCGAAGCGGTGGCCCGTCCAGCGCTGCGCCAGGAAATACATGCCCATGCCGGCGAGGAAAAGATGGAGGAGTGAGAACAGTCCCAGCGACCATTCCAGCGGCAGGAGCAGATAGAAGAGCGTCGGCGGATAGAGGGCCATCGTGTTCCACTGGGCGAGAAACGGCAGGCCGCAATTATTCAACGGATTCCAGAGCGGGATTTCCCCGCGCCAGAAACAATCGCGGTGGTAGTGCGCCACCGGATAGGCGAAATTACTAAAGTCGCGGTAGAAAAAAGTGTGGCTGCCGGTGAGCACGTCGGGAAACGCCGCGAAGATCATGATGCCCAGCAGCAGGACGAAACGGCGCGGTGAAAACCACGACGCCTCATCGCCGGCAACTTCGCCGGACCGGTTCCCCATCAGAGCGGAAATCATCGCGTTCAATCTCGCAAAACCGCCGCCGAACCCAAGACAAAAGATGAATTTGAGCTGCTTCCAGAAACTGTAGCGGCGGTCTGGGACCGCCGTCC
>JAYUBJ010000106.1:0-8146 GCA_043740915.1 Verrucomicrobiota bacterium | reverse complement strand
ACCTGGCCGCGGCGTTGGAATACGAGGAGATTCTCCGGCATAAACTCCAGCCCGAGCGCTGGGGCTGGACCGCCATTCATCTCTGCAACCTCTACGCGCGGCTGAACAAACCGGACAAGGTGGTGGAACTGCTCCGGCGCATCGAGAGCGAATACGGCCAGACTGCCGCCGCCGAGAAGGCCCGCAAACGGCTGTACCAACAAAGCACCCCCGAAGCTGCGGAGGTCGAGGAGGATCCGCCCGCGAGTTGTGATGTTTAACGCTGGGCGCGCGCCCTTGCATCTTGCAGGAGCATTCGCTAGCGTCCCCGCTTTGAATTTGCGGTTAACGTGAACAACAACCGACATCGTCCATGGCTTACTTAAACGACCACTACCTAAAACTGAAGGCGGGTTATCTCTTTCCGGAAATCGGGCGACGCGTGAAGGCGTTTTGCGATGCGAATCCGCCGGCGGCCAAACGCCTCATCCGCTGCGGCATTGGCGATGTGACCGAGCCGTTGCCGCCCGCCGTCATCACCGCGCTGCATCGGGCGGTCGATGAAATGGCGCACCGCGAAACTTTCCGCGGCTACGGCCCGGAGCAGGGGTATGAATTTCTGCGCGACGCCGTCGCCAAAAATGATTACCGCGACCAGGGACTCGACGTGGCGGACGACGAGGTTTTCATTTCTGACGGCTCGAAATGCGATTGCGGCAACATTCTCGACATCCTTGGCCCGCAAAACAAAATCGCCATCACCGATCCGGTCTATCCGGTGTACGTGGACACCAACGTGATGGCCGGCCATACCGGGGCCGCGGACGACGCCGGTGCATTTGCGGGCCTGGTGTATCTTCAATGCCCGGCGGCGAACGGATTTGTCGCGGAAGTTCCCCAGGAGAAGGTGGACGTCATTTATCTTTGCTTTCCAAACAATCCGACCGGTGCGGTGGCCACGCGCGCCCAACTTGAAGCGTGGGTTAAATACGCGCGGTCGAATCAAGCCATCATTCTTTACGATGCCGCGTACGAGGCGTACATCTCGGATCCATCGATCCCGCATTCGATCTACGAAATCCCCGGCGCGCGCGAATGCGCCATCGAGTTCCGCAGTTTTTCAAAGAACGGTGGTTTCACCGGCACGCGCTGCGCGTTCACTGTTTTGCCCAAGACACTGTTCGCCTCGACGACGGACGGGCAGCGGACGAGTCTGCATCCGCTCTGGGCGCGGCGTTCGAGCACGAAGTTCAACGGCGTCAGTTATCCCGTGCAGCGTGCCGCCGAGGCGCTCTACACGCCGGAAGGGAAGGCGCAAGTGCGGGAGTTGATCACGCATTACATGGGTAATGCCCAGGTGCTCGTCGCGGGCGCGAAGGCTGCCGGCCTGACGGTTTTCGGCGGCGTCAACGCGCCTTACATCTGGGTGCAGACCCCGCAGGGCCTCACGAGCTGGCAGGCGTTTGACAAGATACTACACGAGGCGAACGTGGTCATCACGCCCGGCAGCGGCTTTGGAAAAAACGGCGAAGGTTATTTTCGCATTTCCGCCTTTAACAGCCGCGCCAATGCGGCGGAGGTTGCGCGGCGGTTACAGGAATTGAAGTGGTGAACGCACCAGTTTTCAGGCGATATTTGACTTGCATACGAGGTGTTTAAGGCTTAGATATGCGGCAAATACGCAAACCGCGTAGGTCAGTTTTGGCGTTTATAAAAAATTGCATGGCTAATTATCAACCGGCGAGGGTGGCTTGAGTCACCCTTATCCTTCCCGAAGTTCTGCTTCCTCCTCTTCCTACGTCAGGGTCAATGGGAAAATCCGTGCCCGCGAAGTCCGGGTTATCGGTCACGAAGGCCAACAACTCGGAGTCATCCAGCTTTCCGAGGCCCTCATCCTGGCCCGGCAACAGGGAGTCGACCTCGTAGAAATCGCCCCCAATGCCACGCCCCCGGTGTGCCGGATTGTCGATTACGGCAAGTTCCGTTACGAGCAGGCGAAAAAAGACAAGGAATCCCGTAAACACCAGCACGCCAACAAGGTCAAGGAAGTCCAGCTCAGCCCCAAGATTGATCCGCATGATTTCGGGGTCAAGCTCAGCCATGCCATCGATTTTTTGTGCGACGAAATGAAGGTGAAGATCAGCCTGCGTTTTCGCGGCCGGGAAATGGCCCATCAAGAGTATGGCTTCCAAGTGGTCGAGAAGTTCATCAAGGAAACGACCCCCTACGGCCACCCGGACAACGTGCCCAAGCTGATTGGCAAGGGCATCAATGTGATGATCAGTCCGTTGCCGCGGAATAAGCGGGCCAGAAATCCGCGCCAGAATGAAATTGATGCCGATGCCCGGGCCGCGAACAACGAGCCCCATCCGGATGAACCGGAGCCGCCCGCGGCGCCGACAGCGCCCGCCGCATCCAAGCGGGTAGCGACGAACTCCGTGGAGCAGTCCGAGGCTGGTTTTGGCAACAAACCGTTCAATCAGGTGGATATCAGAGTTGGGCCTTAACCGACACTTACTGAAGTAGGCCGCGCTTTCGCAGGATCGCTTCCACCGCTTTGTCCATCATCAGGTCGGCAAGAGGTTTCGTCGCTTCGTCGAGCCCGTCCGTGGCAGCCTTCAATTTCACCGGGTCACCGATTTTCGTGGCCGGATCTTCGACGGCGATGACGGACTCGATGACTTCAATTGCTTGCTCGACCTGTCGCCGGTTGTCAGCATCAAGTTCGGCGGCGCAATCAGCGAGGCCCTTGCGCGTGGCGATCATGGTTTCTTCCGCACGGATTTTCGCCTCGATCCACCGACGGGCTTTCAGGTCGTCAAAGGCGTACTCGACGGACTCCTCGACCATCTTTTGAACTTCGGCATCGTCCACGTCCACGGCCGATTTCATTTCCACGATCGTTTGCTCGCCAGTCTTGGTGTCGCGGGCGAGGACATGCAGGATGCCGTTGGCGTCGATCTCAAACTGGACCCCGACCCGCGGGACACCCTTGGGCGCAGCTTCGAAGGCGAGGGTGAATCGGCCGAGACTCCAGTTGTCCTTCGCCCGCTCGCGTTCGCCTTGGAGGACTTGGATAAGCATGTCGCGCTGATAATCGACCGCCGTGGTGAACATCACCCCAGCCTTCACCGGAATGGTTGAGTTCCGCGGAATGATCACGTTCATCAAACCGCCAAACGTTTCGATGCCGAGCGAAAGCGGTGTCACATCGAGGAGTAGAACGTTTTTGAAACCGCCGGAAAGTATTTCCGCCTGGATGGCCGCCCCGAGCGCGACTGCTTCATCGGGGTTTTGCGAAGTGTTGAGCTGCGGGCCTTTCGCCGTGTGGAAATCGGAGCCCAGGCGCAGCGCCCCGCGTTGTTCCGCGAACTCCACGCAGCCGAACCATTGTGACACCAGTTGGCGCACGAGCGGCATCCGCGTCTGCCCCCCGACCAGGATGACCTGGTCCAGGTCCGTCGCTTCGAGTTTGGCATCGGCCAGCGAGCGCAGGCAATGCGGGCGGGTGCGCTCGATGATATCGCCCGTGAGACGTTCGAGTTCAGCGCGGCCAAGCTTGCAACTGAAACTGAACTCCGCCGTAAGAAAGGGCAGGGGGATCTCAACTTCGTTTTCGGAAGAGAGTTTGATCTTGGCTTGCTCGGCAGCTTCGCGAATCCGCGAAAGCATCGGCAGATCGAGCCTTGCATCTGGGCCGCCGGTTGTCTTGATTTTCTCGACCAGAAAATCGATCAGCCGCGTGTCGAGATCGTCTCCACCGAGGCGGGTGTTGCCGTTGGTGCTGAGGACTTGGAAAACACCCTGGTTCAATTCGAGAATGGAAAGATCAAACGTGCCCCCGCCCAGATCGTACACGGCAATTTTCGTGTGCTCCTTTAATTTGTCGAGACCATAGGCGAGCGCGGCGGCGGTGGGTTCGTTGACAATGCGCTCGACTGTGAAACCGGCAATCTCCCCGGCCTGCTTCGTGGCGTGGCGTTGCGCGTCGTTGAAGTAGGCGGGCACGGTGATGACGGCCCGCGTAACCGGTTCGCCGAAATAAACTTCCGCGTCGTGCTTCAACTTTTTCAGCACTTCGGCGGAAATCTCCTCGGGCGTCCAGGCGCGTCCGTGCAGATCGATGGTGACGGGACCGGCGCCTTCGCCGCGCACCGGATAAGTGACGAGCATCTCTTCGCGCGGAATTTCCACGCCGCGACGGCCCATGAAGCGTTTGACCGAAGACACGGTTTCCGCCGGCTTCAGCACCCGCACGCGGTTGGCGGGGTGGCCGACGATGGGCTCCGCACCCAGGCCGGGGACATGAACCACGGAGGGCGTGAGGCGCTGTCCGGCTGCATCCGCGATCACGAAGGGAATGCCGGAATCCACGGTGGCCACCAGCGAGTTGGTGGTGCCGAGGTCGATGCCGACGATCTTACTCATGGTTGTTTGCATCCGCGGGTTGACGAAATGTTCCGACATTGAACTGGTTGACGATGTCACGATTCGAGGGGGCAACTCAATAGCGCTTTGCTTGGGCCGCGGGACGGCTCTATACTTTGGGGCGATGAACTGCATCGTCACGGCCGGGCCGACGTACGAACCATTGGATGAAGTGCGGCGGCTTACAAATTTTTCCACCGGCGCTTTCGGTTCCAAGCTGGCCAATTATCTGGTCGCGCGGGGTCACACGGTGA
This sequence comes from Verrucomicrobiota bacterium, assembly GCA_043740915.1. GTDB lineage: Bacteria > Verrucomicrobiota > Verrucomicrobiia > Limisphaerales > JAYTXL01 > JAYTXL01. The sequence continues at coordinate 3,485 of JAYUBJ010000106.1, read as the reverse complement.
CGTTGCTGCTCGGCCAGCAGTCCACGCATCACGGCGACCAGCAGGCGCAGGAGATTGTGCCCTTCACCACGACAACGGATTTACGCGAGCGCTTGCAAGTCCTGGCCGCGCGACGGGTGGAGGCCGTGTTTCACGCCGCCGCCGTCAGCGATTTTACGTTCGGAAAAATCTGGGAACGCCCGCCCGCCGGTGAACTCACCGAATGTCACGCCGCGAAAATCGCCACCCGCTCCGGCGCGTTGCTGGCGGAGTTGTTGCCCACGCCCAAAATCATCGGCAACCTGCGGTCATGGTTTCCGCAAGCGCGGCTGGTGGGATGGAAATACGAACTGGACGGCGACCGCGCCAGCGTCCTGGCCAAGGCCGAACGGCAAATCACGGAAAACCGCACGGACGCCTGCGTGGCCAATGGGCGGGCTTACGGGCTGGGTTTCGGTTTGGTAACCGGACGCGGAGAATCGGTTCACTTTCGCGACCCGCAAGAATTGTTCTCCGCCTTGGAGCAGCGGTGCCATGCCTGATTCCGGCCGGCGCGCGCGGGAAATCAGCGGTTGGACGAGGCCCGCGCGAAGTTGATCGAATCGCGGAAACGCTTGTTGTCGGCGCGAATGCGGGCGGTCAAAGTCTTGCAGATGCCAATCAACAACGGCGTCGCCAGCGCGGGCGCTTCCGCAGCCAGCCGTTGGAAGCCGATGGTGGAGACTTTGAGGAGCACGCTGTCGCTGTTGGCCACCACATCCGCCGAGCGCGGGCCTTGATCGAACAGCGAAATGTCGCCGAAGAATTCGCCGGCGGCCAGGGTGGCGAGAATCGTTTCCTTGCCGGCGATCATCTGGCGCACGCGGACTTCGCCTTCCAGGACGAGAAACATCGCGTCGCCGTGCTCCCCTTGTTTAACCACCTCGCTGAACTGCCGGATTTTCTGCACCTCCATGAACTGGATGAACTTCGCCAAGTGATCATCCGTCATGTCGCCCAGAATCTTGACGCGCCGGAGCATGCCGGGTTTGATGCCGCCGACCAGTTGCGGGGCGGCGGGTGCCGCTTCCCCGGACGCCCCGCCGGAGCGGGAACGGAAGAACAGCAACAACTCCGGGACCTGCGGTGCCTTGTGCCAGGAATCGGACTGCTCGACGTAAACCCAAGTGTCTGCCGTGACGCGCTCATCCTGAATCCATTCCCCCATGGTCGGCAATTCCACCGGACCATAGACGACATCGTCCGCGCCCCAAATCTTGTATCCGACGGCATCTTCATTGGAGTTCACGGTTTTTATTTAATATGGTCAGCCTTAATGTGAAAGCAAAAAAAGCCGGGTAATTTGAATCGCGCCCGGGAAATGCGCCGCCAAACCGTCCAAGGGTGCTTCCGAAAAGCCATCCGGCGCGCCGCCCGGAAAAAGTAAATCACATCTGCTCCAGCACCTCGATGCCCAGGATTTCCAAGCCTTGTTTCAACACCCGCCCGGTCAGGTCGCACAGCGCCAGCCGGCTGGTGCGCACGCTGGATTCCGCTTTGAGCACGGGACAATTCTCGTAAAAACGGGCGAAATGACCGGAGAGCTCGTAGAGGTAATTGCAAAGAAAATTCGGCCGGTATTCCTCCGCCACCGCCTCGAGCACCAGTCCAAAATTGAGCAGCTGCCGGGCGAGCCCGAGCTCCTCCGGTGCGAGCAACTGTAGCTCGGCGCTCGAATCTCGGAGACTTGGATTCGGGATCTCCGCCCGCCGGAAAATACTTTGAATCCTCGCATAGGCGTACTGCAAATAGGGCGCGGTGTTGCCCGACAGCGCCAGCATCTTTTCCCAACTGAACACGTAATCGCTCTGGCGGTTCGGCAGCAGATCGGCATATTTGATCGCGCCCAGTCCGATGACCCGCGCGGCCTCCGGCCAAAGTGGTTCCGGCAATCGTTCCGGTTCCGCGCGTGCCAACTGTTTCTCGCGGACCAGTTGGAGGGCGCGCTTCTCCGCTTCATCCAGCAGGCCGGCCAACCTGACCGTTTCACCGCTGCGCGTTTTGAATGGTCTGCCGTCGTCGCCCAGAATCGAACCGAACCAGACGTGGGCCAGCTTCACCTGCGCCTCGGGATGCCAGCGGCGGAAAATGGCGAAGAGCTGATGGAAATGAAGTTGCTGTCGTCCGTCCGTCACATAAACGATTTCGTCCGGATGCCATGTCGCCAGCCGATGAGCCAGTGTCGCCAGATCGGTCGTGGCATAATTCGCCGCCCCGTCGCTCTTCTGAATGAGCCCGGGGTTCGGCTTCCATTCGCCCTCCTCCTGTTTGAGAAATGGATCTTGTTTCGGCGGCAATGAACCATCGGAAAAAACGCAAATCGCCCCTTCGCTCTCCTGCGCAATGCCCTGGTCGCGCAATTCCTGCACGACTGACTTGAGGTGCGGGTTATAAAAACTCTCGCCGAGTGAATGGTCAAAGGTCACCCCGAGCCGTCCGTAAATGGTGTCGAACTGCACCCGGGATAGCGCAATCATTTCCTGCCAGATGGCGAGATTCTCCGCGTCCCCGTTCTGGAGTTTCACCAATTCCATCCGGGCCGCCTCCAGCACCGCGGGGTCGGCCTCGCTGGCGGCGTGGATGGTCTTGTAGAGCCGCTCCAGTTCGCCGATCGGATCGCGCTCCAAGGCGGCCCGATCCAGTTGCTGCTTCCAGCCAACCAGTAGTTTTCCAAATTGCGTCCCCCAGTCTCCGATGTGGTTGTCCGTGACGACGCGGTGGCCGAGCCGGCGCAACGTGCGCGCGAGGCAATCTCCGAGCACGGTGGAACGAATATGGCCCACATGCATTTGCTTGGCCACGTTGGGTGAACTGAAATCGATGACCAGGGTGCGCGGGTGCGCCGGCTTCACAAAAAAGAGATGTTCGCCCCGCACGGCACCCGCGAGTGTGCGCACGATTGCTGAAGCCTTGAGCCGAAAGTTGAGGAAGCCAGCGCCGGCAATTTCGACTTGGTCGCACCATTCGCTGACGTCCAGTTTCGCCACCACGTTGGTGGCGAGTTGCCGCGGATTCAGCTTGCGCTCCTTGGCCAGGGCCATGAGCGCATTGGACTGGTAATCGCCGAACTTTGGATCGGGGCAGGGGCGCACCAGCACGGCGGCGGGATCCGCGTCGGGCAGCACGGTGCGCACGGCCGACTGCAGGCGTTGTTCGATCTGAAGATGTAACACGGCGTCTTGAAATGAACTCAGTCCAGGGAAGGGGATTCCGCACCCCCTCGAAACCGGGCCGCGTCGCCTTTATTTCGCCGGCGAATTGTCCTTGATGATCCGATACATGTCCGCCGCCCCGGGGGCCTCTTCAAGCGCCTGGCGGAATTCTTTTCGGTGCAGCAATTTGGCGATGTCGGCGAGGGTATGCAGGTGTTTTTGGAACTGGCCTTGCGGCACCAGAAACAACATGACCAGATTCACCGGCTGGTTGTCCAGGGCATCAAAATTAACCCCCTTCTTCGAACGTCCCAG
>JAYUBJ010000105.1:0-2451 GCA_043740915.1 Verrucomicrobiota bacterium | reverse complement strand
AGGCCGGCACTGGCTGGCCCGCACGCCGGCATGATCAGGGTGTCATTCATACCCGGACATGTAAGCCACACTGCCGGGCACGCGCTATGGGGTGTTTTCCCCATGCCGAACCGGATGAGCCGGGAGAAAACGGGGGCGTCGAAAAAGCGGGCACTAATCCACGGTCAAATTGACTCTGCCCTCAATAATTCCCGCATGGATGGCATAGCGGGTGAGTCCGGCGGTGTCGTGGATGTTGAGCTTGCTCTTGACTTTCTCGCGATGTTTTTCGACGGTCTTTATGCTGATGCCGAGTTCGGCGGCGGTTTCCTTGTTGGCTTTGCCTTCGGCAATCAGTTGCAGCACCTCCACCTCGCGCGAGGTCAGCCGCGCCGGTCGCTCCTTCAACCCGCCGGCGCGAGTCGGCGAGTGCGGATCGAGTTTCTCGCGGCGCCGCGAAATTGCGGGGCTGAAAAACGTGTTTCCCTTGTGGACTTCCCGAATCGCCGTGGCCAGAACGTGGGCGGTGGTTTGCTTGAGCAAAAAGCCCGCCACGCCCAACAAGCTCAACTGCTCGATGTAGGCATCTTCACTGTACGCGGAAAGAATGAGCACCCGGGTGTCGGGAAATTCCTTGCGAATCTGCCGGGTGGCTTCCAAACCATTGAGCAAGGGCATGGCGATATCCATCACCACCACGGCCGGCCGAAGTTTCCGGGTCATCTGCACGGCCTGGCGGCCCGTGCGCGCTTCGCCGACCACATCGATGTCAGTTTCGTGTTTTAAGATGAGGCAAAAACCCTCCCGGACAATATTGTGGTCTTCGGCCAGCAGTACCGTGATTCGTTTCATCGCCATTTAGAATTGTTTTTTGCCAACTTTGGCAAGGCCCCGCGCGTTAACCTTTCCAAACGGAATCAGCGCCCGGATGGTGGTGCCCTTTCCGGGTGCCGATTCAACGGAAAAGTTGCCGCCGACCATCTCCAATCGTTCCTGCATGCCGAGCATCCCCAGGCGGTTGTTTCGCCGGACACGCAATCCGCGCTGCACCTGAAAGGATTTGCCATCGTCCTTTATTTTCATGCAAATGCCGATCGCCAATTTCTGGATGCTCACCTCCACCTGGCTCGCCTGCGCATGGCGGGCCACGTTGTTGAGGGCCTCGTGGGCGACCCGATACATGACCGTTCGTTTGGTGATGTCCAGCTGCTCCACCGCTGCGAAGGCCCGCAAATGAACGCGCACGCCCGTCCGCCTCGTGAACTCCTTCATGAACGCATGCAGCGTGGGAATCAGCCCCAGGTCGTCCAAAGCCGTCGGGCGCAGATCCCGGGCGAACCGATGCACAATTTCCACCGATTTTTCCACCAGCCGTTGCGTCCGCGCAATCTTCCGCTCGAGATCCCTGGGTTTGCCCGTGGTCTCCAGGGTCAATCCCGCCAGGTGGACATTGATCCCCACCAGGGTTTGGGCGACTTCATCATGCAGCTCGCGGCTGATGTTTTTTCGTTCCTCCTCCTGCGCATGCAACATTTGATGGGACAGTTGCCGCAAATCTTCCTGCATGTCACGCGACTCCCCCAGCAACCGGCTGAGGTGTCGCTCACTTTTTTTAAGCGCGTGCCCCACTGTCCGCCGGCGGACGATTTCCTTCTCCAATTTGCGGTTCGAGGCGGCCAGCACTTCAATGCGACGTTGCACCGCCTCCGACCGTTTCCGCTCGGTCACGTCGTTGAAAAAACAAACCACTCCCGAATCGCCGCCGGGCAGCAGGATGCGCTGGAGCTGCCATTCATAAGTTTCCGTCGCCGCAATATCGCGGCGGCGCCCGGAGAATCCGGACGAGTCATGGGGCTGGCCGGTCTGCAACGTGTGCCGGAAGTGGGCCAGGACTTCATCCGCGATTTTCTTCGGCCACAGGAGGCCAACGATTTCGTCAAGCGCCCGGCCAATCAACGGGTGAATATGGCGGAAAAGCGGCCGTGCCTTCGGGTTGGCCTGGAGCAGTCGCAACTGGCCGTCCACTACATACACGCCCAAGGGTGCCTGCTCGATGAGGGTCGAGAAGAGCGCCTCGTTCCGGCGCAACAACTCCTCGGCCTGCCGCAGGGACGTGATGTCCGCGATCGCCATCCGGCACCATGGCAGCCCTCCCTTGGGGGCGACGGCCGGCGTGGCCCGGAGTCGGGCCCAAAAGGTGCCCCCCCCCGCTTTCTCCATTAGCGCCTCACAGCCTTGGTCCTTGGGCCGGCTGAACACTTTTTTCAGGAACTCCAGGAAGGCCGGCCGGCTCGTCGCGGACACGAACTGTAGCAAGCGCCGTTGAAGCAATCGGCTGCGCTCGACCCCCAGCAGGGCGGTGCTCGTCAGGTTCGCCTCCAAAACCACGCCCGATTCATCAATGGAGAAATAGCCCACGGGGGCGAAATCATAGAGGTCGGTGTACTTCTCCAAAGCCACCTCCAACCCGTT
>JAYUBJ010000104.1:0-2462 GCA_043740915.1 Verrucomicrobiota bacterium | reverse complement strand
ACACCCACGCAGCCTAAAGGCGTGCGGCTACCGGCGTGCGGCTACCGAAATCTCCGCTGGCAAACTTTGAACTTTGAACTTTGAACCCAGAACTTCATTATCCCGAAGTGCATTGGCAGAAAATCACGCTGGTCGGCGTCGGTTTGCTGGGCGGCTCGCTGGGGCTGGCCATCAAACAGCGCCGGCTCGCAACCAAGGTGGAGGGATTTGTCCGCCGGGCCGCGAGCGTGAAGGAATGCAAATCGCTCGGGGTGGTCGATTACGCCACGCGTGATTTGGGCCGCGCCGTCGAGGACGCCGACCTCGTCATCCTGTGCACGCCGCTGGCGCAAATGCGCGAACTGACGGAGCGGATGCTGCCCTCACTTAAGCGGGGCGCGCTCGTTACTGATGTCGGTAGCGTCAAGGCAAGTGTGGTGCGAGAGTTGGAGGCGCTGGTGGCAGGCGCGGGCACGCAGTTTATCGGCAGCCATCCGATGGCGGGCGCGGAGAGGACGGGGCCCAGCGCCGCACGCGCGGACTTGTTTGAAAACGCCGTCTGCGTGGTGACACCGACCGCGCGGACGCCGGCCAGGGCGTTGCGTCGACTCGAGGAATTTTGGCGGGCAGTGGGCGCGCAAACACTCAAGCTGACGCCAGAACTTCACGACGAATTGGTCAGTCGCAGCAGCCATTTGCCACACATTCTTGCGGCGGGGCTGGCGAATTACGTGCTCGACCCGTCCCATGCTAAAGAGCAAGCACTGCTCTGCGCGAGCGGCTTTCGCGACACCACGCGCATCGCGAGTGGTTCGCCGGAAATGTGGCGCGACATCGCGCTGGCCAACCGCCAGAATTTATCGATCGCCCTCGGGATATTCATCGAGGATTTGCAAGAATTCCAGCGCGCACTCGACGTCGGCGACGCGCCGACCGTCGAAGGTTTGTTTGAAAAGGCAAAGCAGCGCCGCGACGCCTGGTGCGAAGGGGAAAGGTCGGGGAAAGTTATGAATTATGAGGTATGAGGTATTGAGGAATAGGTATGAGGTATGAGGTATGAATTATGAAAAGAAAGCAGGTCGTCCGGAGCAGCCAAAAAATGCGCACCAATTCTACAGTGAGTTTTGGATTTCATACCTCATACCTCATACCTCATAATTGACCCCCTGACCGTGCCCTTGCCCGACCTCATTGAAATCGTCCCGCTCACCGCGCCGGTGCGCGCGGAGATTACTGTGCCGGGCTCGAAGAGCATTACGAATCGCGCGCTCGTTCTGGCGGCGCTCGCGGATGGCGAAGTGACCTTGCAAGGCGCACTCTGGAGCGAAGACACGCAGGTGATGGTCGAGTGCCTGCAGGAACTGGGTTACATGGTGAACGTGACGCGCGATCCGGACGAAGCCTGCAACCGCACGATCACGGTTTACGGATTGGGCGGGCGCGTGCCGCGCGGCGGGACAGTCGGGCAACCGCTGGAATTGTTCGTGGGCAACGCGGGCACGGTGGCGCGTTTTCTGGCGGCGATGGTGTGTCTGGGCGATGGGGTTTACCGGCTGCATGGGGTGCCGCGGATGCATGAGCGGCCACAGGCGGCGTTGTTTCAGGCGTTGCGCGAATTGGGGTATCGGGTTGAGGCGGAGCAGGGAAATGACAAGTTGCCGGCGAGGGTTTATGGCGGCACGAAGCCGGAGCGCGGGACTGCGTCCCGCAGCGCGTCCGAAGAGCAGAAAACCATCGAAACTTCCGGGCGCGGCGTGTCCGGCGAAGCGGCTGCGGGTCACAGACCCGCGCTCCGTAACTGCACGGTGAGCATCGAGGACAGTTCGCAGTTTGCTTCGGGCCTGATGCTTTGTGCGAAGGTGGGCGGTTGGGAAGTGACGGTCGTGGGCGAGAATGCCGAAGAATCGCCGTACGTGGCGATGACGAGCGAAATGGTGAAGGTGTTCCCCCACCGCGGTGGCAAGTTTCAAATCGAACCGGATGCGAGCAGCGGGAGTTATTTTTGGGCGGCCGGATCGAATATCGACGACTATCAACTCTTTTTGATCGAATTGGAGCCCGATGCAGATGTGGGTCCAGGGCCATTCATGGGCATGGGCAACAATGTCTTTGTAAAACACCAGTCGCCTTGGCCGAGTGGTGGCTGGCAAATCGACCATAGCTTCAGGAATATTTTCGGCGGGATAAGAGGGTGGCTACAACCGGGAGAGCAAGAGGAACTGAACGGGATGATTTCCGCTGGCAGAATCACACTCAAAGACCCGGTAATCATTTCTCGTAAACTTGATCTTGGCGATAGCGTCATGACCGCCGTGGTGCTTTCGTCATTTGCTTCGCATCAAGTCAAATTCATCGACCTCGGTCGCCTGCGCGTTCAGGAATGTGAGCGCGTCGTCGCGTTGCGCACGGAGTTGACCAAGTGCGGCGCGAGGGTCGTCGAAGAGGGCGACTCGCTGACGGTTCACCCTTCGAAACTTCACGGC
>JAYUBJ010000103.1:0-2462 GCA_043740915.1 Verrucomicrobiota bacterium | reverse complement strand
CATCGGGCGTAATCATAACCCGATGGCTGGTCAGGCACCCAATGCGTGGGCTTCGTTGCGGCCCATCATTCGGGGAAACAAAAATGGCCTGCCAACTTTGGTTTCGGGCCCATAGCTCAGCGGTTAGAGCAGGCGACTCATAATCGCTTGGTCACAGGTTCAAATCCTGTTGGGCCCACCAAATCACGTCACACCGGTTTCACTTCCACAAATTCACGAGCAATCTTTCCGTCCTTCGCCCGGCACAGGAAATAGCCCTTCTCCTTCGTGCCGTCATGATTGGCCCGGCTGAATGCGCAACACTTGTTCGTGGTGAGCGTAGTCATACCGACCTTGCGCTCGGTGAATCCATGAAAATGACCATTGAACACTGCCTGTAAATTAAATTCCTTGAATCGTTCCAAAACCGCGTCGGCATTCTTCGGCCGCGAGGGCGTCAGCGGCCCCAGCGGAAAATGAGTGACGATCAACATCGGCCGCTTTTTGTCCAGCTTGGGCAGCATGTCGTCGAGCCACTGGATCGTCGCGGGCTGGATGGTGGTGTCCCGGGAAAGCTGCCCCTCACTACTGTCCAAAGCCACGAATTGCCAGCCACGATGCTCGAAGTGATAGTTGATGCGGCCGGGAAAAGTTTCCTCGTACGCCTTGCGGTCGGTCTGCGTGAAATAATCGTGGTTGCCAATCACGCCGTACGACGGCACGCCAAGTTTTTTGAAATGGTCGCGCACCGCAGTCAACTCCGCCGGCGTGCCTTTCTCGGAAAAGTCGCCGCCAATCAGGCAGAGATCAATCTTCGGCTGGCTCGCCTTCATCTGCTCCACCACGCGCTCGAACCACGGGCCGCAGTGGTCGTTGAGATAATGCAGGTCGTTCACGGCGATGAAACTGAACTCGCCGGAATTCCCCTGCCCTTCGGCGCGGAGCGCGCCCGGCCAAAGCCCCAGCGCGAGCAGGCTGCCCGCGCTCCAGCCGAGCATTTCACGTCGGGAAAGAGTTCGTCGTGCGTTCGCGGCCGGTGCGCGACCGTGGCCAGGGGGCGTCATCGGGATAGGCATGGCGGAAATATCCGATCGTTTGGCCAAAAAATCCAGCAGCATTTAGGATCCCGATTCACGGCGTGAATTTCGCGAGCGATCGCAAAAGAAGGTTGACCTTTGCCCGGTAGTTATTATGTTGAGCCAGCGTCTCGCGGGTCGACATTGATGACCGTTCACAGTTTTACAAATTCACCATGAACACCAGGAAATCGTTGGTTTTAATGGCGGGGGTCGCGCTCGTGGCAAACGCTGCATTCGCGGATGTGTTCACCATCTGCGGCTACACCTTCAACGACGACAACTCCGTCACGACCGCCGCGGTGGTGGAAGGCAATCCCAACCTGAGAATCCACGCCGCCCCGCTGTTCGCCGGCAAAGGTGATCTCTTCTCCCTCGCCGGCAAGGGCACCACCGAAACGTTCATCACTTTCCAGCGGGACAAATCCATTGGGCGCCTGCTGGGAAACCATCGACGCCGTACCGCCGGCAACCCAGCTTTGTCGGTGTCCCTGCCGGACAAGCATGAAGCGCCGCCGCGGCCGAACATTGATCGCTGCACCATCGAACTCACGTGGGGCGGCAAAGGTCTCCGAAACAAGCCCGGCGAGGATTTTGTGGTTTATGAGGTCGGGACCTACGAATGCTTCATGGTTTCGGTCAGGAAGGCCGGTTCGGATACTTTCACGGCGCCCCGTTACCAGTTCGCCAACCATTTCGATCTCGAACGCAACGTCAACTCCGTCGCGTTTGACCTGTCGCTCTTCGGTTTGGCGGATGGGGAGATGATCACCGCAATCCGCATTCGCAATATCTTTAATTCGGAGGCGGTCGGCGGCGCGGACAAGGTCGAGGATGCCACCGGCCAGGGGCGGGTGTTGTTTCCGGGCGAAGCCGGCTACGACACGGCCCACACCCTGACGGTCCGGCAGATCGGTAGCGGACTGCAAACGGACGAAGGGGTTGGCGGCGAATTTCCGACGGATCGATTGGACGCGGACATAGTTTTCGTGGTCGGTTTGCGCGACATCGAAAAGGTGGAGTAGGGTTGAGGGCCTCTCCGAATTGGTGGTCGACACAGGCCTTTGGTCCCCCACTGGGCAAGCTTTCAGGGAGTGATTGCATCCGTTCCAAGGGCACCGACGGATCTCAGGTGGGCAACTTCTTTCTGATCAGATTCTTCGCGGCCGCTGATTCGCTCGAAATTTGCTTGAACACAATCTGCTCCAAGGCGATAAAGATTTGAATACCCGTGTCGAATTTTCCATCAGTCTAACATGGCCAGCGTCATTCCCCACGCACCCGTGCGTCCGCGAACTGCGGGCGTGCGCCCCGCGCGAGCCGCTTCGTTTCGAGCGGTCGGGTGCGGCGTGGTCGCCCTGACCCTGTGTGGCGGCCCCCTGTTGGCGGGGGAAACAAATCCCACCA
>JAYUBJ010000102.1:0-2468 GCA_043740915.1 Verrucomicrobiota bacterium | reverse complement strand
TTTTCTTGGCGTCCGCCTCCGCTTTCAATTTGGCTGCCTGCTTCTTCTGAATTTCGGCCTGATTCTTTTTGTCGGCAGCCGCTTTGGCTTCGGCGTCGCGCCGCATCTTGGCTTCGCCTTCTGCTTTGGCTTTGGCCTCCGCTTTGCCTTCGTTGGCCTTGACCGCCGGAACCTTGCCTTCCTTCTTGGCACTGGCGATGGCTTTGGCTTCGGCTTTCTGACGGGCCTCGGCTTCCTTCTTGGCTTCGGCGATGGCTTTGGCTTTCCGAGTTTCTTCGTCAGCTTTGGCCTTCTTGAGGGCGGCATCAGTGAGGCGTTTTTCCTCCGCCTTCCGTTTGGCCTCGGTCTTGGCCTTGGCCTCGGCTTTCGCTTTTTCGTCAGCGGCCTGACGCGCGGCGGCCTTATCTTCTTGAGTGGAACTGGTCTGCGCGGGGAGGGCCAGACACAGGCCAAAACTTACCGCCACAACCGCCAGGATAGATTTGTGCATTTGCATACACCCGGTTTCTACCGAAAATCGGTTTCCGATGCAATGATTTCCGTCCAGGGTCTTTTACCCTCTGGGCAGCAGCCGTTCCCAAGCCGCGGGCGAGGGATAGCAAATCAGGGAGCGCAGGACAATCCGGCGGAATTCCGCGCGGCTGATCTTGAGGCGCTGCCGCGGGTCGAGCACATTGGTTGCCCGCAGTTTATTCAAGGTCTCCATGCCGATTAATATCGGCCACGCACACGCCAGGCGCACCCGGACGGATCGGCGGGGCAACCGGTTGGTGTAGGCCCACCCGGCCGCCAGATGAGTTTGCGCCAGAGCGAGGAAGTGTTCATAGACCGGCCGGAATTTTGACGCGTTCGCCGGCTCGAGCAAATCCGCCGCGGCCAACCCCGCACCGCGCAACCGTTCCGCGGGGAGGTAACACCGGCCTTGCCGTAAATCCTTGGGCAGGTCACGCAGGATGTTCACCAACTGCAACCCTTTGCCGAAGCGAACTCCATCCGCCAACAACGCGGCGTCATCGAGTTGCGCATCGGGGAAAACATGGACGCGGCAGATCCGCGTCCAAAATTCCCCGACGCAACCGGCGACCCGATATGTATAGTCATCGAGTTCGTCATCGGTGTTCAGCATGACGATGTTCTTTTCTCCAGCCCCGGCAAAACGGGCCATGTCCAGTTCCTGGCCGCTGGTGATGATTTGGAGCACGTCGCGGATGCGCTGCTGATCGGCCGGCTGGAATCCGTTCAAAACCGTCAGCGCCTCTTCGCAGCGCTCGAGCAATACTTGTTCGGCGATGGTACCCTGGCGTCCGGCCAGCGCGTCGAATTGCAAGGGCGCCTGGCTCGTTCCCAAAATGCGTGCGCGCAACAGGTCCAGCGCCGACCGCCGCTCGGCCAGCGGGACGATCTCCGTGTCGGCGATGGTATCGGTGGCGCGGGCGAGCAGATAGGCGAGGCTGATTTGCGGGCGCACCGCCGCCGGTAAAACGCGCAGCGTCCAATAAAAGGAGCGCGAGACATCGCGGAGCAGCCGGGTCAGCAATTCAGCGGGCGCGCGGGACATCAGGGCCGTTCATGGTTGGTCGAGCAACCGCTGCCATCTGGCCAGTTGCTGCTGCACTGCCTTCGTCCCGGGCGCGCCGGTGAGGCGGCGGCGGGACATGGCTTTGCCTAAATGGAAGACCTCCGCCACGTCGCGGCCAAAGGTTTTGTCCACCTTTTGAAAATCCGCCAGCGTGAGCCGGTCGAGCGGCGTGCCGGATTTTTCCGCGAGCGCGACCACCGCGCCGACCACGTGATGCGCCTGGCGAAACGGCATTCCTTTCCGCACCAGATAATCCGCCAGGTCGGTCGCGAGCAGCAATGGGTCGCGCGCGGCGGCGGCGCAGGCGGCGGCGTTGACGCTTGTGTTCGCCAGCATCGCGGACATGAGCCGGACGCACGCGCGCACGCTGTCGGCGGTGTCGAAGAGCCGCTCCTTGTCCTCCTGCAAATCGCGGTTGTAGGTCATCGGCAGGCCCTTCAACAAGGTGAGCAGCGCCACGAGATTGCCAATGACCCGGGCCGATTTGCCGCGCGTCAACTCAGCCACGTCAGGATTTTTCTTCTGCGGCATCAGCGATGATCCGGTGGTGTAGGCATCGGCAATCCGGATGAAATTGAACTCACTGCTGGCCCAGAGAATGAGGTCCTCCGCCAGCCGCGAAAGGTGCACGGCCATCAAGGCGCCCGTGGCGCAGAACTCGACGACAAAATCGCGGTCGCTCACCGCATCCATCGAGTTTTGCGTGACCCGCGGCTTGCCCCGGGCGTCCACGAAGCCAAGCCGTTTCGCCACAAATTCGCGGTCGAGCGGGAGCGTGCTGCCGGCGAGAGCCCCGCTGCCGAGCGGACAGACGTTGGTGCGCTGGAAGCCATCCGCCAACCGCGCGTGGTCACGTTCCAACATTTCGACGTAGGCCAGCAAATGATGC
>JAYUBJ010000101.1:0-8200 GCA_043740915.1 Verrucomicrobiota bacterium | reverse complement strand
AACATCGTCTCCGCCAGCGATTTCGCGAGCAAGGTCTTGCCGACGCCCGTCGGCCCCAGCAACGCAAACGTGCCGATCGGCCGTTTGGGATCCTTCAGGTCGGCGCGCGAGCGGCGCAGCGCCTTGCACAGCGCCGTCACAGCCTCACGCTGACCGACCACCGTCTTGGCCAACTCGACTTCCATGTCGAGCAGCCTCTGGATTTCGTCCCGCTCCATGCGCTTGAGCGGAATGCCGGTCCATTTGGCGACCACCTGCAAAATGTCGTCTTCATCCACCACCACGCGCTTCTCGTCGCGCGCCGTTTTCCACGCGCCCAACTCCGTTTCCAGTTTCTCCTTCGCGTGCTTTTCCTTGTCGCGCATCGACGCCGCGCCTTCAAAATCCTGGTCCCGGATCGCCCGCTCTTTCCGCGCCTTGATTTCCTCGATCTCCACCTCCAGGCTTTTTACGTCCGGCGGACGCGTCATCGCGTTGATCCGGGCGCGCGAACCGGCTTCGTCCATCACGTCAATCGCCTTGTCCGGCAAAAACCGGCCGGTGATGTAACGATCCGAAAGTTTCACGGACGCTTCAATGGCCTTGTCGGTCATCTGGGCTTTGTGGTGCTCCTCGTATTTGGCGCGCAGTCCCTTGAGGATCAGGATGGCCTCCTCGATGGAGGGTGCCTCGACGCGCACTGTCTGGAAGCGCCGCTCGAGCGCGGCGTCCTTCTCGATGTATTTGCGGTATTCGTTCAACGTGGTGGCACCGACACATTGCATCTCGCCCCGGCCCAGCGCCGGCTTGATGATGTTGGAGGCGTCCATCGTGCCCTCGGCGGAACCGGCCCCGACGATGGTGTGCAATTCATCGATGAACAGGATGATGTTTTTGGCGCGACGGATCTCGTCCATGACCGCCTTGATCCGCTCTTCAAACTGGCCGCGGTATTTGGTGCCGGCGACCATGAGCGCGAGGTCGAGGGTGATCACCCGTTTCTCGCGCAACAATTCCGGCACGTTGCCGCGGGCGATTTCCTGGGCCAGGCCCTCGACAATCGCGGTCTTGCCCACGCCCGCCTCCCCCAGCAGCACCGGGTTGTTCTTCGTGCGGCGGCAAAGAATCTGGATGACCCGTTCGATCTCGGTTTTGCGTCCGATCACCGGATCCATTTCACCTTTGCGCGCAATCTCCGTGAGGTCGCGGCCAAACGCCTTCAACGCGGGGGTCTTGATTTCACCCTTCTTTTCAGCGGCTTTTTCCGGGGTCCCCTCGGCACCCGCCGGCTCCTCCGGCGCGGTGAAATTGGGATCCAGCTCCTTGAGAATCTCCTGCCGGGTTTGCTCAATATCGACATCCAGATTCTTCAACACCCGCGCCGCCACTCCGTCGCCCTCGCGCAGCAACCCCAACAGGATGTGCTCCGTGCCCACGTAGGTATGCGCCAGCGCCTTGGCTTCCTTCTGCGCCAGCGCCAGGACTTTCTTGACGCGCGGCGTGTAGGGGATGTTGCCGATCACTTTTTGATCCGGGCCCGTGCCCACTTGCTTCTCCACTTCCAGCCGGACCTGCTCCAAATCCAGCCCCAGCTTTTGAAGCACATTGACCGCCACGCCCTGACCCAATTTCAACAGCCCGAGCAACAGGTGCTCGGTGCCGACAAAATTATGGTTGAAGCGGTCCGCTTCCTTGCGCGCCAGCGCAAGCACCTGCTGCGCTCGCGGTGTAAAATTATTCATTGATTCGTCAGCCATATTCTGAAAATGCGTTCATTCGGTGAAAATGTCCAGAGTTGTGCGGTAAAAAATAAACGGCGCCAGCAGGGCTGGCGGACTCGGCCATCCTCCCCGATGCGCCGGAAAGGTCAACCGCGCCCCGGAACCACTACGCGAGCATGGTCGTGTCGCCCGCGGAACTTTCCGGACGGTGCGGCTTCGGTTGCGGCCGTTTCACCGCTTGCAGCCGGTCGCGCAGCATGTCGGCCCGCAACAAATCCCGCTCCTCGGCGGAGAGCTTTTCCGAAAATTGCTTCTGCAAATGCGCCGGCTGCGTGGACACGAACAATTCGTCGATCAACGCCTTGTCCACGTCGGGGAACAGGCCCAGATCGACCCCCAGCCGCATCAGGGAAAGCTGGTTCATCGTTTCCTTCGAGGAAATGATCTGCGCGTTGGCCAGGATGCCGTAGGCGCGGCCGATCACGTTGTACACCACCTTGGGTTTCTGTTCCAACAGCTTGGCCCGCGCGTTCTCCTCGTGCTCAATGATCTGCGCCAATAACTTGTTAATCCGCTCCACGATGACGGTTTCGGTTTCGCCCAACGTCATCTGGTTGGAAACTTGAAATACATTCCCGAGCGCCTCGGTGCCTTCGCCGTACAGGCCGCGGACGGCCAGCCCCAGCTTGTTGACCGACTGGATGATTTGGGTCACCTGCTCGGCGAGCACCAGGCCGGGCAAATGGAGCATCGCGCTGACGCGGATGGCCGTGCCGAGATTGGTCGGGCAGGCCGTCAAATAACCCAATTCCGGCGAAAATGCGTAATCGAGCTTCTTTTCCAGCGCGCTGTCCACCTGATCGATCGAGAGCCAGGCTTGCCGGACCTGCAAGCCGGGCCGCAACGCCTGCATCCGCAAATGATCCTCCTCGTTGATCATCACACAAACCGACTCGTCCCGGTTCAACACCAACGCGCTGCCCGCGCCCTTGGCGGCGTGCTCGCGGCTGATGAGATGGCGTTCGACCAGGATGGTTTTGTCGAGGGCGGCGAGATCATCCATCGACGCCGAAAACGAGTCGGCCATCTGCGGCAAAGCTTCCACGCTGGGCCGGATCGCCTCCATGATCTTGATCCGCTCCGGCTTCTTCGCCCAGCCAGGAAAGGAGTGCCCCTTGAGATTGCGCGCCAACCGGACGCGGCTCGACATCACAATCCGGTCATGCGGGCCTTCCCGCTTGCCCGACTGTACGGGTGAAATCAAAAACTCGTGGATGTTCATGGTTCAACTGGTGGCGAGCTAATCAAGCTTCGCCCGGGTCTGGTTGATCTCGTCCCGCACCGTGGCGGCTTGCTCAAAGTCCTCATCACCCACGGCTTTGTCCAGGCGCTTTTGCAACGACTTCAACTTCTCCGTGAAATCCCGCGTCTGCTGAATCTGCTGAAACGCCTGCGGTGCCTTGCCCACGTGGCGGATGTCCTTGTGCATCGCCTTCAACATCGACTCCATGCCCGCCGCAAACGTTGTATAGCATTCCGCGCAACCGAGCCGCGCGCTCTTCTTGAACTCCGCCTGGGTGTAGCCGCAGTGGGGGCAGCGGATGATCTCCCCGGCGGCGAGTTGTTCCAACTCCGGACCCACGCCGACGCCCAGCAACAGGTCGTCGAAAGCACCCGGATCACTCACCCCTTTTTCCTTCGCGCAGGCCTCGCACAAATCCACCTTGGGCATCTGGTCGCCCACAATCTTGGTGTAATGCACCTTCGCCTCGTTCTTTTTACAAATGCTGCACAACATAGTTCGTTAACCGTATATCGGCTCCCCCGTGCCTTTCGTCAAGGCGTGGTATTTTTCAATCAGCCCCCGCGTCAGCGTGCCCGGCTTGCCGTCGCCAATGATGCGCCCGTCGATTTTCACCACCGGAATCACTTCCGCACCCGTGCCGGTCAGAAAACATTCGTCGGCATTGAACAAATCGTAGCGGGTCAGGTTCGGCTCGGACACACTCAACCCCTCAGCCCGCGCCAACTCCATCACCACGCCGCGCGTGATGCCATACAAGGCCCCCGCCGACAGCGGCGGCGTGGACATCTGCCCGCCTTTGAGGATGAAAATGTTATCCCCCGTGCACTCGGCCACAAACCCTTCTGAGTTCAGCATGATGGCTTCCTCGCACCCGCCGTTGTTGGCCTCAATCTTGGCCAGGATATTGTTCAAATAGTTCAGCGACTTGATCGCCGGATTGAGCGCGCTGTGCAGGTTGCGCGTCGTCGGCACGGTGATGAGGTCCAACCCCCGCTGGTAATACACCGGCGGATAAAGTTGGATTTTCCCGGCGATGATCACCACCGACGGGTTCTTGCAGCTCTTCGGATTTAAACCCAGCGTGCCCACACCGCGCGTCACGATGAGGCGGATGTAGCCGTCCCGCACCTTGTTCCGGCGGCAGGTTTCGATCACCGCCTGCATCATTCCCGCGTGCGACATCGGGATGGTGAGCAGGATGGCCTTGGCCGAGCAAAACAGGCGGTCAATGTGCTCCTTCAATTTGAACACGCGTCCGTTATACGCGCGGATGCCCTCAAAAATGCCGTCGCCGTACAGCAGTCCGTGGTCAAAGACCGAAATCTTCGCGTGCTGCTCGTCGTAATATTTCCCGTCGATATAAATCTTCATGTCGTCAAACCCCGACACACTACGTTAGGCCTCTCCGTCCGTGCAACAAATTTGGAAATCACAAATTTGGAAATCAGGAAATCGAACCAGCCGTCCCTGCCATTTGAGGCGATCGGCGATTGCCGATTGGCGATCACCCTCACTCCGGCCCAATCTGCCCGTCCACCAATTCGACGACGCGCGGGGCCCGTGCCGCCACGCGCGAATCATGGGTGGCAATAATCAGCGTGGCGTTGCGCTCGGTTCGCAAGGCGCAGAGCAGTTCGACAATCTCCTCCCCGGTATGCGAATCCAGGTTGCCCGTCGGCTCATCCGCGAGGATCAAAGCCGGCTCGTTGATCAACGCGCGGGCGATGGCCACCCGTTGCTGCTCGCCGCCGGACAGCTCGGAAGGCCGGTGCTCCAACCGGGCCAACAGGCCGACACGCTTCAACAGTTCCTGCGCGCGGGCTTCGGTCCTCGCTGCATCCATCCGTGCCATGCGCGCGGGCAGGCAGACGTTTTCCAACGCGTCTAATTCCGGCAGGAGATGGTATGCCTGGAAAATAAAACCGACCTTGGCATTGCGGAACAACGCCAATTCGTTCGGCGAAAGCCCGGCCAGGTTCCGGCCACCGAACCAGATTTCACCGGCGTTCGGTGAATCCAAGCCACCCAGCAGATGGAGCAGCGTACTTTTGCCCGCACCCGAAGCGCCGCGCAGCGCCAGAAAATCGCCACGGCCGACCGTCAGGTTGACGCCGCGCAACACTTCGAGCGAGCGCTTTCCCAGCGTGTACGCCTTGGACAAGCTGCGCGCCTCGATCAAGGTCTCGGTCGGTTTCTCACTCATGGCGCAACGCCTCCACGGGTTTCAATCGCCCCGCATTCCAAGCCGGCAACAAACCGGCCAGCACGCAAATCAACATTGAGCCGCCGCAAATGATCCCAATGTCGCCCGGCACAATCAGCGCCGGGAGTTCCCTGAATTCGTAAATGGAAGCCGGGAACAACTCGAAGCCGGTGACCCGGTTCATGAAATGCAGGAATTCGTTGCGATAGGCCAGCGCCAGCATGCCCAACCCGAATCCGCTGACGACGCCCAATACTCCGACGAAAATGCTCTGGCCGAGGAACAGCCGCATCACCTGGGCGTTGGTGGCACCGAGCGCCTTGAGCACCCCGATCTCGCGCGTCTTCTGCACCACGAATGTGATCAGCGCGCTGGTGATGCCAAAGGCCGCCACGATCATGATGAAGAACAGCAGGTAAAACATGACGTTTTTTTCCACCAGCAACGCGTTCAGGATGCTGGAGTTTTCCTCAAACCACGTGCGCACGACGAACCCCTTTCCCAGAGTCTGTTCCAACTGCGTCTTCACCATGTTCGCCTGATACGGGTCGTGCAGCATTACCAGCAATCCATGCACACTGTCCTCCAGTTCATACAAATCCTGCGCGTTGGCCAGCGAACAGACGATGACCATCGAGTTGTACTCGTAATACCCGACATCAAAAATCCCGTTCACGACAAAATCGTCCGGCAGGATGACCTCCTCCTTTTCCTTGCCACGGCTGGCTTTCATTTTTTGCAAATTGTGCGGCGAATATATCGCCAGCCGATCGCCCACGCGCAGCCGCAGTGCTTCGGCAAAATTGGTCCCCACCACCAGGCCATTGCCGCGCACGTCAAACTTGCCCTCCACCACACTCTTCGGGAGCACGCTGACGTTGCCTTCCAGTTGCGGGTCAATGCCGCGCAAAATGGGCGCATCCACCGACGGGCTGCCCGCTTCAGGCTGCGTTTCCACGAGCACTTTACCCATCACAAACGGCGCAACGCCTTTCACCAGCGGATTCGCCGCGATGGTCTTCATGATCGCCGCGTGCTCCGCCATCGGAGTGCCGGATTGATAAACGCGAAGATGTGCATTGAAGCCGAGGATTTTCTCCCGCAACTGCCGGTCGAACCCCGTCATCACGCTGATCACAATGATCAACACCGCGACCCCGAGCATGACCCCCACGACCGAAATCAAAGTGATGACCGAGACGAACGTCCGTTTGGGACGCAGGTAACGCAGAGCCAGCATCAATTCGAAGGGCAGTCGTGACATCGCGCGGAGAGTAAAGTTCAGCGTTCCAAGTTCAAAGTTCAAAGTTCGGTCAGGCGGCGGTTGACTTTCCCCGCAACTCTTGGTGTCCTGCCTGAATGCCCAAGAAGCCTGCCCGCCGCCCACGTTCTCCCTCCAAGAAAGTGCTGATCCCCATCGGTGATGCCACGGAAGTCATGGACACATTGTACCCGATATTCCGCCTGCCCGAGGACGGCTTCGAGCCCGTCGTCGCCGGCCCGGAAGCGCGCCTGTATCACGGCGTGATGCACGAGATTCCACCCACTGCCACCGGCGGGCCGAAATGGGACATCACCCGCGAAAGCCCCGCCTACCATATCCGCGCCACGATCGCGTTCAAGGACGTGCGGCCGGAGGATTACTGCGGCCTGTTCATCTCGGGCGGACGCGCACCAGAGTATCTGCGTTACAACCCGGATTTGCTCCGCCTCACGCGCCACTTCTTTGCCGCCAACAAACCCGTGGCCGTGCTCTGTCATGGCATCGAAATCCTCACCGCCGCCGACGTCATTCGCGGACGCACACTCACGACGGTCGCCAAGTGCAAGTTGGATGTGGAACAAGGCGGCGCGAAGTATGTGGACCTACCTTTCGTCATCGACGGCAATCTCGTCAGCGCCCGCGTCTGGATGGATCATTCCGTGCTCATGCGGGAATTCATGCGGATGCTCAAATCCCACGTCGGTGCGTAATCGCTGGGTCCCACTCCCGGCGCGCTCAGTGGCTTGACAGGACGGGAGGTTGTGCCGGAATCTTGATTGAGAATGGCGCTTACCACAATTCGCGGGGCAGCGAAAGCCATCCGCCGCGCGGCCAATGGCCTCCTGGCCTGCGTCACGCGCAGGTTCGCCGATCCCGGATTGGAGGCGGAATTGGCGCGGCTCGAAGCCGGCAAATCGGAACAGCCGATTCGGCACCTGGTGCAATTGCAAGCGCGGATCGGCCAGGCGCCTACCGCATGGGGTGAACTGGGCGCGGTCGGCTACGAACTGGTGCGCTCCCACCGGCCGCGAACCATCGTGGAATTAGGCAGTCACGGTGGGTTCTCGGCTTGTACACTTGCGCTGGCGCTCAAGGATCATGTGCCGGGCGGCCGTCTCTACGCCGTGGATACTTGGAAAGGCGATTTCCATACCGGCAGCTATGATGAGCATGTTTACGAACAGTTCCTGGCCTTTCGCCGGGAACTGGGCTTGGAGGAAATCATTGTTCCGATGCGCATGACCTTTGCCGAAGCGCGCGATCAGATTCCCACCGGCATCGACCTGTTGCACATCGATGGCTGGCATACCTTCGGGGCGGTGCGCCAGGATTTCCGGATGTTTAAGCCACGACTCGCACCGCAGGCGCTCGTGCTCTTTCACGATGTCGACACGCGCTTCTTCGGCATGCGGCTCTTTTGGTTGCTCGCTTCCTGGAAGTACGCCACGGCTCTCATCCCCTACTCGCACGGCTTGGGCGTGCTGCGTTGGCGGATCCGCTAACCCGCCGGCATGAAGATTGGAATCATTGCCCCCGGAATGCGCGGAGACGTCGAGCCGCACCTGGCCTTGGCGCTCGAATTGCAGGCCCGCGGCCACACGGTCACGGTTGGATCCCACGCGATGTTCGCTGCCGTTTGCCACGAGTTGGGCATCCCGTTTCGCCAACTGGACCAGACCGACGTCAAAAACATTGCGCAAAGCCTCATGCGTGCGGCACCAAAAAAA
>JAYUBJ010000100.1:0-2473 GCA_043740915.1 Verrucomicrobiota bacterium | reverse complement strand
ATTAGGTTACAGGTGTTCTTGGGCCGGTCGGAATCGGACGCCGGATTTTAACCGCGAATTTCACATCACTCGGATGGGAAGGGGTTCCGCCTCGGCCTGCTGGACGAATGATCCTGAGTGCTTCCCGTCTGGGCCGCTCTTCATCTGTGCCCTCCGCGGGCTACCCGCCGGCCGGGCTTTTCGGCGGCAAGTTGCCGCCGAAAACGGGCTGGTAGCCCGTGCCACCCGTTTTTCAGACTGGCGCTTAGACTGTGACCACCGGGTTTTCCAGGGTGCCGATGCCGGAAATGGTGATGCGGATGTTGTCGCCGGGCTGCAAAGTGAAGTCGTCGCCGGGAACCACGCCTGTGCCGGTCAGTAATACTGCGCCATGCCGAAAGGTCTGCGAGCGGAAGAGGAATTCCGCCAGGCTTGCAAACGACCGCTTGATCTGGCCGACCGACGTTTCACCTTCAAAAACCGTCTGGAGTTTGCGCCGGATTTGCATCTGGATTTTCCAGCCGCGCGCTTCAGCTTCACTGGCGGCGATGGTGATCCAGGGTCCCAAGGCGCAGGAGCGGTCGTAGATTTTAGCCTGCGGCAGGTAGAGCAAATTTTCGCCCTCGATGTCGCGCGAACTCATGTCGTTGCCAATCGTGTAGCCAACAATCTGGCCGCGTGAATTCATGACCAGCGCCAGTTCCGGCTCCGGCACGTTCCAACGGGCATCTCTGCGAATGCCCACCGGCTCGCGGGTGGCCACCACTTTTTCCGGCATGGCTTTGAAAAACAGTTCCGGTCGTTCCGCCTCATATACCCGATCATACGCCGTGGCGCTGAAATCGGATTCTTCCATGCGCGCTTTCTTGCTGCGCAGGTAAGTGACGCCGGCGGCCCAGACTTCCTGGTGCTCGACCGGCGCGAGCAGTTTCACTTCCGCCAGCGCCAGCCGCGGCGGATTCTGCGCGGCGAGCGCAGTCAACCGCGGAACAAGCCCGTCGCTCTCGATCAGCGTTTGCAGGCGGTCAACACCTGCACTGGTCAGATCAAGGATGCTCGCGTCATCCAGCGTCAGCCCGATCCGAATCTGATTTTCCGAGTTTTGGAACCGGCAAAGTTTCATAGGGTTCATGAGTTTGAGTGCTTCAGCCATCGGTATTCCAAGCATGCCCGCCAAGACTTGTAAATCTTCACTTTGACCAATTCGGAATAGGTTTGCCGTTCACAGGATGACGTTTTTCGAGGACGCCACGCCGAGGGTAAAACGCCCGGCACGGGCTTTCAACCGCACCGGCGCAGCGAAGGCCTGCGAAAGCAGTCGGGAATTGAAGACGGCGCGCTTCATCCCCGCCGCCAGGACGCGGCCCGCCCGCAAAATGAGCACGTGCGAAAACACCGGCATGATTTCTTCGACGTGATGGGTCACCAGCACCAGCGTGGGTGCTTGGCGCTGCCGCCCGAGCCGTTGCAGAAATTGCAGAAATCGTTCGCGGGCGAGGGGATCAAGGCCGGCGCAGGGTTCATCGAGGATCAACAACCGGGGCCGGGCCATCAGCGCGCGGCCGATCAGCACGCGCTGGCGTTCGCCCTGCGAAAGATAGCCCCACGGCCGTTCGGCTAGATGCGCGCATTCAATTTGCTTCAAGATGCGTCCGGCGCGCGCGCGGTCGGCGGCAGTGATCTTTCCCCAAAGATCGATCATGGCGTATTTGCCGCTGACCACCGTTTCCAAGGCCGGCTCCGGCTCCGCCATCATCTGCCGGATGGAGGAACTCAAGAGGCCAATGTGTTGGCGCAGCTCGCGCCAATCGGACTCGCCGTAGCGCCGGCCTAACACGACAATTTCGCCGGAGGTCGGCATCAGGTAGCCGGTCAGGGCGCTCAGCAGTGAGGTCTTTCCGGAGCCGTTGGCGCCGAGCATGGCCCAATGCTGGCCGCGCTCGATCCGCCACGAAACGTCCTCCAAGATCATCGTGTCACTGCGACGGAGGCAGAGCTTGGAAATGTTGAGAATCACTCTTTGTTTCATGGTTGGCCCAAAACCACGGCACTGCCCAGGCCGCCGCCGACGCAGAGCGTGGCCAGCGCCAGCTTGGATTCCCTACGCGCGATGCGGTGGGCCAGATGCGCAATGAGCCGCGCGCCGCTCGCTCCGATGGGATGACCCAACGCAATCGCTCCGCCGTTCGGGTTAATCCGATTTTGATCCAGTTTCAATTCCCGCAGGCACGCCAGCACTTGCGCGGCGAAGGCTTCATTGATTTCAATTGTGTCGAAATCGGCAACCGTCAAACCACTTCGCTCGCACAATTGCCGCGTGGCATGAACCGGCCCCAATCCCATGAGCTTGGGATCGCAACCCACCGAAGCGCTGGCTCGAATCGTCGCGAGTACGGGCCAGCCCTTTTCAACAGCATTCTTCCGGTCGCAGACCACGAGCAGGGCCGCGCCATCGTTGATCCCGGACGCGTTGCCGGCGGTGATGGTTCCGTCC
>JAYUBJ010000099.1:0-2486 GCA_043740915.1 Verrucomicrobiota bacterium | reverse complement strand
TGAAGGATGGTGATTCGGTCGCGATTTTCCGCCCCCAAATGGCGAGCCTCACCCCACCCACGCCGGCGACGACCGCGCGCCGCACGGATCAAGGATCGCCCCAACAACCAACGCACCCGCTCAATTTTAACAACGGCGGCGGCGCAGTTTCGAGGCGCGAAGGCGGCGCGACCAAATCGGTGGTGGAATCGCACCCGACCGAGAGCCGTGCGTTGACCGTGCCCAATAATCCCTCGGTGATCCCCACCGTGGCGAACACCCAGCCCGCAACCCAGGCACCGCTGATTCCGCTCGTCTCCACCACACCGAGGACACTGACCGTGCCGCAATTGAAACGGAGTGATGAAAATAGAAACAACCGGGAATCGGTCGCGAACCGTCTCGAATTGGAACGGCCGAAGGTGAACCCGTCGCAAGCTCCGACCCAAAACCTGCGACCCGAACTGGCCCGGCAAGCGCCACCAACCCGCAGTACTTATCAGGCGCCCGAACCTTCCAACCCAACGATTCAAAGATCGTCGTCCGAATCGAGAATCGTCCGATCAGCCCCGGTCTATTCAGCCCCGGCGCCTGCGGTTCCGCAACCGAGCCGCCCGCAGTTTAATCCGCCGGCACCCGTTTCGCAGCCCCATCCTGCGGCCGTTCAGCCGGCGCCGAGTCATGCCCAGCCGGCTCCGCCCCAGCCCGCACCGAGGGCGAGCGAGGAGCACCGGAACCGCCCAGACAAGCGCAACCCGTAGTGGGTTCCCCGCAGTAACGGCAGCCCTGCTCCCCGTTTCAATCGTCCGAAGGGTTCACAGTTTTCAAGCCCGCGGACTTGGCAAGCGCAGCCTGATCGTCGTCAAAGGTCACGAACAAATCAGCGGTCAGTTCCACGGCTTAAGCGACGTGCAAAAGGTCTGTGCCCGGGCAGGCTTGCTGGAAAGCGTGCGCCACGCTGATTTCACTCGCGATGCGCATCACGTCGCGCCAGTCCGCTTCCATGTGAAGGAAGTAGCCCAGACGAATTTCGTTGTCGATGCGGTTGATGAGGGAGCGGGCTTCGGCCACGCTCACGGAGCGACGGGAATCCGGGTGGCGAACCAGTTGCCGGATTGTGTTGAACACCTCGACACGGTGCCAGGGAGACCACAGCCAGGTGTCGTCTTGAAGTTTTTCGTAGTGGTGTCCACTACATAGGTGTTACACGCCCCAAGTGCAAGGGGAACCCGCGGGTGTTCCGCGATTGATAGTCTGGGGGTAATGTCATTAAAATGACATTATGAAGACGCTAACAGCGACGCAAGCACGGCAGAATCTCGGCTCCTGGCTGGTCAAGGCCCTGCGCGGGAGGATATTGGCATACTCTGTGGGAAGGCCGGGTGGTCGCCCTGCGCCCGGTGGAGATCTACAGTGAGGACTACGCGCTCTAGGAATACGGCGTGGCCCCGGAAACCCTGAAGCGGGTGCCGTGCGTCGCGGGTCAAACAGTCGAACCGCTTCGCACGAATTTCAAGAACTCAATGGGCGTAAAGACTTGGACGCCAAAAGGCTTTTTCAAGTCCAGCAAATCGCGGTCATTGGTGACGATGGCGGCGGCACCCGCCCCCAGCGCGCAGGCCAGGTAGCGGTCGTCTTTCAAATCGCGGCTGCGTTGCTTGCCCAGGGGCGCGGGGTCAACGAAGTAAGCCGCGGTCAGAAGCCAGTCCAGCGTAGGACGCGGGTCAACTTGCGGCTTCCTCTCGGCCAGCACTTCCGGGACGCGGGCATCAAACTCCGCCACAATGTCAGCCGTCACACAGAGCCGCACCTGACCGGCGGCCACAAGGTTCAAGCATGAGCGCGGATGGCCGCCCCAGCCGATGGCGGAAATAATGACGTTGCAATCAAAGACGGCGGGAATCACCGGCGGGCCTTGCGTCTCCCGGCTTCGCGGGACTTGCGGACCGCGCGCACGATGTCCTGCTCAATTTCCGGCGTGATCGGGTCTTGGGGCAGGCTGGCCATGATTTCCTCAAAACGCCGGATGCTGCCGCCCACTTCCTCACGGGCCAGGGCGCGCATACCGGCACGGACTACGTCGCTGGCATTGCCGTAAAGGCCAGAGCGGACACGCTGCTCGATGAAGCTGTCTATTTCCGGCGTCAGAGAGATGTTGCGAGTTTTTGCTGACATGCCGATGAGCCTACACCATCTGCCAAGCTTTGGCAATCCTTGTGTATGGCTGGCGCCAAGGGGAAACTGGCGAAGGCGTGGCGCATGGCGATGTGCGGCCAGTTTGCCAGGACGCCCGCGGATTCGCGGACGCGTTCAAACTTCCGGCGCCAGTTCAATGGCGTCAAAGGCAGCTCAATGGTCCTGGCCGCGTCCAGCCAGGCGCGGAGTTGTTCGGTTTTCATATTGGTGCCGTCCGGTGCCGTTCTTTTCCGGGAAAGCCTACCCAAAAGGGGTAATCCGGGGTCAAGCGGACCCGGCGAGTGGAGTGAAGAAAACCCCTGTGAATACAG
>JAYUBJ010000098.1:0-8300 GCA_043740915.1 Verrucomicrobiota bacterium | reverse complement strand
CGAAACGTCTTTGATAGACTTCAAACGCCTGGTCCCCGATCAGGCTCTTAATGTTGCCATTGGCCTGGCGTTGCAACTCGGTCAGCGCCGGGTTCCGTTCCCGCGACTTGCCCCAGGAATTCCCGCCCAAGGCTTCCCGCGCTTGTTGGAGTTGGTTTTGCAGTTCATAGACCTTGAGCACGGTCTCGGCCGGCAAATCGTAGCCTTTGGCCAGTTGTTGCAGATCCCGGTAGTCCGGATCATTGCCGCGTTGAAATTCCGCAAAGCGCTTCTCACCCAGCAAATTCCGGGTCTGGTCCTCCACTTGTTTCTCCGTTTGCGCCAGTTGGGCGTCGGCCAGGTCCGGGCTGGTTTCGGTCAGGTCGTCGAGGTGCTTTTGCCAGCGGAATACACTGAGAAATTCCTGCTCGTTCAGTTCGAGGCCGACCAGCCCGGCCCGAAGGTTTTGCGCGGTTTCCGAATGGCGGACATCATACTGCTCCAGCTCGCCCGGGGTCAGGATCGCGGCCAACTCCTGCCGCTGCCGCTGGCGAAGTTGTTCGAGTTGTTGTTCGTCTTCCGCCGACATTATCCCGCTGAGGCCGCGGTGCAGGAGGTCGGCTTCCAGATCGGCAAAATGCTTCAGGCTCGCGCGGACTTTCTCCCGCTTATCCGTCGCCAAATCTCCGAACCGCAGCGCCGCCTCCTCCGCGGTGGCGGCGTATGGCCGACAAGCCTGTTCCCAGCCCGGTCCGAGCAATTCCTTCAGCACCTGCTTTTCCTCCTGTTCCAGGGCATGCAGGGTTTCTTCCTGCTGGCGATCGTGCTTGCCCGCCTGGGCGAAGCCGGCCTCCCAATACTTCGCCAGTTGTTTTGGCCGCGTCTCGGCCCGCTTGGCCTCATACAATTTCCGCACGTCCGCACTGATGATGTCGCGCAGGGTCTCCTCCGGGCAGCCAATGGCCCGCAACTGTTGGATGTACACCTTGTAATCGTCGGATTCGACGGATTTCCAGTCGAACTTTGTCGCGGTGAGGGCGGCGGAAGCGGGAGCACTGCGTCCGGATCTTTTTGCGGGAACGGTCGAAACGGCGGCGGTTTCCGGCGCGCGGACAGCGGGCGGGCTTCGGCGCTGGTAAAACACCACGGCCAGCAACGCCACATTCAGCCCCACCGAAAGTGTCAGAAAACCAGACCGCTTCATACTGGATTACAATGCCGCCCCGGCTTGGAAATTCAAATTAAATTCGACGTGCAAACCGTCGCATAGCCGCAAGCAGAACACCCTTCGCTTTGACGAAGGGCGGAGGAGCGGGCCGGGCAATTCTATTCGCTATCAATCGACATGGAAATCCATGTCATAAAACTTGCCCGTCGTGACCGAGAACAGAATCCACGCCAGACTCTTCATGGCCTTTCACGCGCCCGACAGTCCGGTTGCCCTGCGCGGACTGGATAACCAACGTCACCTCGCGTGTGTTAGGTGTGATGATCCCGAGCAGGGTGTAATATTTTCCATCATTTCCAAATCGCGCAAAGAAAAAGCCGCCTTTATCCACCCTGCCTTCAAACTCGATATAATCCTCGTCATCATCATCGTAACCAAAATTGCCCCGGACGAAGCTGTTTGGAAAAACATCCATCTCCAAAAATGGATAGAGGAGCCCCTTGACGTCCGCGTGATATGGGCCGACATATTGGCCGAGGAAGCTGGAAGAAACCACCCGGTGGCCATCAAGCTGAGAAGTTTTCCCGGCCTTTGAGCCGGCGTCCAAGCAGAACAGGCACAGCGCAATCAATGAGAATTTGAAGAGGCGTTTCATTTTTTCTCGCTCGTTAGCGAACACATCCGCACAGACGCGAATTTAAGCGAACAATTCTGCATTCAATTCGCTTTACTGGACGTGTCCTGTCCATTCAAACCCGGTTTTGAACGATCCCATCCAAAAAGTTTGGTGTGTACCCGCTTAAGCTTTTCCTCATGGCTCAGGCTGGCATCATCTCCCACGATCGACAGATAAGCCCTGAGTTGCGGCGATTCCTTCGCCGATGCCGCGGCCGCCTCATAATCGAAGTAACGTCCCGCCAGCTTTAGCCAAACACACAGCGAAATCAATGCCTCGAAGCCACACGCTCAAACCAGAGATGGCCGGCAAGTAGAAACCTGGCCTGACAACAACCTAACCCTGGTACCTGGCCGTTGATTCCATCGCCCCAACACCCAACCCGGTGATTATACGCCGCGCGGGTCAAGCAGTTTGCCGCAATGGGTGCAGAAGAAGATGGTGTAGTTGCGAGCGTGGTACTGGCCGAACTCGCGGCGGCATTTGTCGCACTTGGCCGCCGTCAACTGGTAACGACGCAAGCCGTCGATGCCGCAGACCGGACAGAAACGATCGAAGTTTTCCGCTGACCCTCCGCAGTCCGTGCAGCGGAGCCCTGGGGTGGTAAAGCGGGTAATAAGTCCGGCGAACACGAGCGCCACTCCGGGCCCTGCCAGCCAAACCGACCAGTTGTCAGGAACCAGCAGTGCCGCCGCGATCAAGATCATCGCACTGGCGACGATTTTTAGAAACAGCCGGGTTCGCCGACGGTATCGGTTCGCCTGAGCTCGAAAGTTTTGCTCGTGGAATTTCATCGCAGTGCCTCAGCCGTCGTTCTCCGCGCCGCAAGCCAGCACTTCGTCGGATTGTGGGGACAACTCGCAGAATTATCATATCAGGCACGGCCTAACTTTTGTGTAGGTCGAAGTCCTACATTGCAAAAAGGAGTCGTTGGCCTGGCAGCGGGGAATTCAGTACGCTTGGAGTCAGCACGCAGCTCGACAAACCCATTAACCAGGCCATCCTTGTGACGGTCGGATTCAGCCGGCCATCCAACAGGTGGCGGAACCTTCCCTGAGGAACGAGGAAATCAAAGAAAGGCAGGGTGGCGGCAAGTTGTATTGGACAGCCTCCCAGTTCACCCGAGAAACGGAAATTGCAAAGCAACTCGGCGTGGGTCGCAATCAAGCCTGGGATTCTCTCTCGATCGGACTCCCGGCTGACGGCACATTTGATTTGCGCAATCTTCCGCCCGAATCACTGAGCGTCCCAGTTGCAGGCGTTCGCACCGCTCCTGCAGCCCGGCCAGTTCCTCTTGAGGCGTTTTGCGTTCCGGATGCATGGTTATTTTGAAGCCCTCGATTAACGCACGCGCCAGGTCAGCCCCGATCCCACGCCGCCGAACACCAGGTTCGGCAGCCACGCGGCCAGCCAGGGCACCAGCTTGGCGCTCGTGCCCAGCGCCAGCCCGACGCGGGTGAGCACAAAAAAAAACGAAACAAATCAAAATGCTGCTGGCCACGCCGACGAGCACATTGCGCCGGCCGGAAAGCGATCCGAACGGAATGGCGATGAACACCACGACCAGGCAGGTCCACGGCGCCGCCAACCGTCCGTGAAGCTGCGTGTTCAGCATGGCCGTAATCATCCGGTTTCAACTTCGGATGCAATCGTTTGTAATCCAAGATTTCCGCAGTGCTGAACCGCGGTTTTTTCGCCGCCCTTTGGGCGTCCATGCCGGCAATCTTGATTTCGGTCTTGATCTGTTCGGGTGTTTCGGAGAATTCCGGGAATGCAAGTTCGTTGGTCTTGAGGGCCGGCGGCGTCCGGTTGGTTGGCCAGGTGACGGTTGAGAATGCGTTCCCCCGCCGCCTGCGAATCGACGCTCCACATCTCGGTCAGCGCAAACAAATCCAGGCTCATCCCGAAGCCGACCACAAAACAAGGCACGCTCAAACGCCAGATGCTGACGCCCGCCGCGCGGATGGCAATGAGTTCGTGAGGCCGCGCGAGGGTGGTCAGCAAATGGAGCAGCGCCAGGAGCAAGGCCACCGGGAGCACCGTGCCGAGCAACTCGGGAAGTTTGACCAGGTAATATTCCGCAACGTCGGCGGGGTTGAGTTTGTGACCTTGAAACCGGTTGAGTTCATTGAAGAGGTCAAACGCGATCCAAAAAATTAAAAAACCGCTCAGGCAATAACCAAGCGGCACCAGCAACTCACGGAGCAAATTGCGGTCGAGCAAACGCATCTCACCGCAGCGTGGCCAGCCGGACGGGGCAAAACAAGCCATCGCGCCGTGGGGCGGCGTCCTAACCTGGAAGGACCGCGGCTGTGTCGCGTGCTGCGCGGGATCAGCCGCCGCAGCTTGGTCAGGAGTGGTCGTGGAATTAATTTTGAGCAAGCGAAGGTTTTCCGTTTGAAACGCCGGTTGATTTTTCAGCCGGACTTCCACCTCCCTCGCGGCATATGGGGCCAATTCAAAAAATGGACGACACTTTCATCTGACGTCCTTGCAATTCCGATTTTCGTCTGGTTTCATGATCGAACCTGTGTGTGAACAGCCAATGTCTCGATTTTTAATTCATCGTTACGAAACTTAACCGTCCCATAACCAGTGAACGTCCAGTTGCTGCCTGCGTGCAACAATGCTTTCCAGGTAGCTTCACCGAAACGATCAGCCGGTGAGCAATTCAGACAGGCAACTTGATTCCGAGAGCCAGCGGTGGCTGCGGTGGGGCTACATTCTCATCGGGGGGTTGTTGCTTTACCGTTTGTGGTACGTTGCCAGTGGCCTGATCGAACTTAGTCCGGATGAGGCCTTATTTTGGCTTCAGTCCAAGCATTTAGACCTTTCCTACTACAGCAAACCCCCGCTCACCGCGTACACCATACTTCTTGGAACGTCACTCTGGGGCGACAACGACTTGGGTGTGCGCTTCTTCTCTCCCGTTATTTCCGCTGTGATCGGACTGATCTGCCTCCGGTTTTGCGGGCGCGAATTCAACGCGCGTGTTGGTTTTGTCCTGGTGCTCATCACCAACGCCACCCCGCTCCTGATTGTTGGCTCGAACCTGATGACCATTGATCCGTTGAGTGTGCTGTTCTGGACGGCGACGATCGTCGTGGGCTGGCGTGCGGTTCAACCCGATGGGGCAACGCGGCACTGGCTGTGGGTTGGCCTATGGATGGGTCTTGGGTTCCTGAGCAAGTACACGGAGCTTTTCCAGTGGCTTTGCTGGGCGGTATTCTTTGTCCTGTGGCGGCCAGCCCGGCTCCATCTGCGCCGGCCCGGCCCGTATTTGGCCCTGCTGATAAACGTCGTTCTGGCACTGCCGGTGTTGATCTGGAACTGGCAGCACGATTGGGTGACGGTCGCCCACGTCGGCGGACGGGGGGATTTTGCCAACACATTCAAGTTGACCACCCGTTACCTTGTTGAGTTCATCGTCTCCGAAGCCGGCCTGCTCAACCCGGTCTTCTTTGTGGGCATGGTCTGGGCGGGCGTTGGTTTTTGGCGCATGAAGCCTCGGGACCCACGAATGATCTTCTTTTTCAGCATGGGGGCGCCGCTGGTTTTTGCCTACGCCCTCCAATCGCTGCACGCCCGGGTCCTGCCGAACTGGATTGCCCCGGCGGTCGTACCGCTCTTCTTATTGATGGTGCTCTATTGGGACCCGTTCCGGCAAAGACCCTGGGTCCGGCGCTTGTTCCGCACCGGGCTATTCATAGGGTTGATTGGAATGATTTTTCTCACGGACACTGACATTGCCAAAATCATCACCGGCCAATACCTCCCGATGTCCATGAATCCACTGCGTCGGGTTCGGGGCTGGCGAGACACGGCGCGAGTCGCAGACAAAGCCAGACAGAATTTATCCAAGGAAGGGAAACCCGTCTTCATTATTTGCCCGGACTATGGCTCGACGAGCGAAATGATATTCTATCTGCCCGAAGCGAAGGCGGCAGTGCCGGGCAGCGCGATCGTTTACTTTTGGGACGTTTACCGACCAGTAACCGAGTTTTACTACTGGCCGGAATGTCGCTACCAAGGGCGCGTTGGCGACAACGCGATTTTCATCAACCTAATCCAGTTGTCCCCGGGCGAAAGCTACCCGACAAAAGTGTCAGAACTAACGCCGAAAGGCGTACTGCGCCAGTTTCGAAGTGTAAAAAACATCGGAATGTTCCACGGCGACTTCCGTGGCCGTCCCGTCCGGTGGTTCCAGCTATTCGAGTGCCGCGACTTGTTGGCTGACATACCGCCACCGGAAGCCGGCAAGTAGACCCCCATCAAACTACGGCTTTAAATGGACTCGCCACGTCCTTTGAGACTCAATGGCGGTTTAAACTCAGTCTGATTTATCTGGTTCGGTCTGACTTCGTCGCCACAAGCGGTCTCCTTCACTACCCAATCCAGCCATTCGCTGAGCACAATCAGGGTCCAGAGTGCGCGCGCGTGATCGGCTTGTCGCTGACAGTGTTCGGATAACAATTTCATGACGGCCGAGGTGCGAATCCCTAGTTGACCTAGCCGTTCGTTGCTCAGGGTCGCCGTCGCCCACTCCCGAAGTGGGCCGCGCAGCCAGCGGCCGATCGGCACGGACAGGCCGCGCTTACGACGATGCACGATTGATTTCGGCAGGTACCGCAGGGCGTAACGCTTGAGAAACACCTTGGTGGTAAAGCCCTGAACTCGATCCGCGACCGGCAAGGTCGCCGCATACGCCAGGACCGATTCGTCCAGGAAAGGCGCTCGCAATTCGAGGGCGGAATTCATGCTCGCGCGGTCGGCTTTGGTGAGCAACCCCTCGGCCAAGGAGCCCTCCAAATCCCAGCGTTGGATCCGGTCCAAAAGGGGCACGCTGCCGGAGCTGTCTTCGAGTTGGGAAATTTGCGGCATACCAAGCCGCGCCAGAATTTGCGGCGCAATGTTGGCCACCCAAAACTGGTGGCGGATCATGCCGCCCAGTTCGGCACCTTGAACGAACCGTTTCAGCAAGTACGAAATGGTCATCTTCTTCTCGCTGAGCGGCAGCGACTGGACAGCCCGCCGGATGATGCCTCGAACCCAGGCGGGGAGCCGGGCGAACTGTTCCGCGATTCCTGCCCCGAGGTAAGTTGGATAGCCGCCGAAGAGTTCATCCGCGCCCTCCCCCACCAGCGCCAACCGCACATCTTGCGCCGCCCGCCGCGCCAACAGAGCGGTGGGCAGCCAGGCCGGATCAGCCAGCGGTTCGCCGACCGTCCGAATCAGCAGGGACAACGTGTCGGGGAGATCCTCGGGGCGGACCCAGACTGGCACCGGTTCCAGATTCAGCGACCGCGCCACTGTCTCCGCAAACGTGCCTTCGTCGAACGACTCTTCTTGGAAGCGCAGCGTATAGGCCTTGAGTGGACGCTGGGGATGCAGCGACCGCGTGACCGCTGAGACAAGCGACGAATCAACACCGCCGCTCAGGAAGATCCCGAAATCAACATCCACTTCGCTTTGTCGTTGGACCGCATCCCGGAATACCTGGTCAAACGCGTCGAGTGAAGACCGTTGCTTCGATGTTCCGACGATACCCCAGCGCCAGTAGGTCGAATAATGAACACCGCGCGCGTCAATTCGAACGCTGCTGCCGGGCTTTATTTTTTGTATGTTGGCGAATGGCGTATCGGGCGAGGCAAACAAGCCAGATCGAAGGTATCGGTGCAAGGCGCCGTGGGCAAACGTTACCGGCAACTTGCAAGCGGAGACAAGACTGGCGATCTCCGTTGCGAAAATAATGCTATCCGTAGTTTGACTGAAGAACAACGGACGTTCGCCTACCCGGTCCCGCACCAGAATAAGATGGCGTTCGCGCGGATCCCACACCGCGATGGCAAAAGCGCCGATCAATTTGCGGGCGAACTCCTCGCCAAGTTCCAGATACATCCCCGGGATTACCGCCACGTCGGTAGCCTGCCGCACTGGTCGACCACGATCCTCCAGCCAGCGACGCAACTCGCGATGGTTATCTATCTCCCCGTTGCAAACCACCACCACCCCACTGGCCTCATCGACCAGCGGTTGCAGGCCGTCGTCTCCGCCGCGAATCGCGAGACGTGTCACGCCGAGCACGGCTGATGTAGAAGCATCCAAGCCGACAGCATCGGGACCGCGGTGCGAAAGCGCCTGCAACATCGCTTTGGTGCGGAGCAGGGCCGCCTGCGGTTCCTGCAGTCCGGCGAGGCTTACAATACCGCAAATTCCACACATGCCGGAAACCCTAATGGGATTGCAAAAGGACGCCAAGATAAAGCGGCGTCAGTCGTTGAATGGTAGTTTCGCGACCTGCCTCAAGGGCTGCAAGTTACCCCCACTTCAATTACCCATGGCGTAACCGTCGGGCGGTCTTAATTGGACAAGCGGCCACCGAAACGTCTTTGATAGACTTCAAACGCCTGGTCCCCGATCAGGCTCTTAATGTTGCCATTGGCCTGGCGTTGCAACTCGGTCAGCGCCGGGTTCCGT
>JAYUBJ010000097.1:0-2501 GCA_043740915.1 Verrucomicrobiota bacterium | reverse complement strand
TCCGCAATTCACTCATCCCGGTCGGGCGCGAACTGCCATGGAGCACGACGTCAAGGCGAGTTGGTTTGGTTGGATCATAACTTGCGGGTACGATCACGCCGTAGGGTTGCGTCGAACCATCAACCTCGGAAACATAACCGCGCACCACTCTGCCTTTCTTCTGAGTCCACGGAACCGGTTGGCTTAGCAGCAAAGCATCGGCACGTTCATGACCGCGTCCCAAGGCCTTCTTGATGAGCGCCACGTCGCCAGGCGCGAGATTGGTTTCATATTTCAGCGCCCAGACCACGCCTTTGCCAAACAGCCAAACGTCACCCAGGAGGCCAACCCTGACGGGTTCTCGCTTCGGATCGAGCATGCGCAGTCCCGTGATTTTGTCCTGCAACCGACTCAACTCCGTTGCCACAATTCGTTGGTCCTCGGAAGAAATCCCGGCGGGCATCGTCGGCTCGCTCCCCGCGGCGCGCAAAACAAATTCCAGCGCGGCACAGGCGTCCGCATAATTGGATGCGTGGCCGCCCTCCTCGCGGTGCAGCAGCAGGGTCTTGCGGCCCGTCTGCTTCAACTTCTCCGCGAGCCGAAGCACGCTCTGCGGTGACACGAGTTCATCCTTTCCGCCGGTCGTGAACGCCACCGGCATGGTGAACCGTTCCGGCCACAATTCGGCGCTCCGCTTTTTGTATTCGTTGGGAACCTCCGTCTTCGTGCCGCCGAAGGAAACGGCAATCGCATCCTGAAAGTTTTTGTATTCCACCAGATTCGCCGTGCCGTTCAGGCTGCACACCCCGGCAATCAAGTCTGGATGCAGCGCGGCAAAGGACAGCACGCCGGTGCCGCCCATCGAACCGCCCGCCAGGAAAACACGGCCAATCTTATGTTTCTCCTCCAACTCGGCGATGATCTGCAACACGTCCGCCTCGGCCTTGGGCCCCATCCAGGAAGTCGCGGCGCGATAATCCGGCGAGACGTAAATCAGTTTGTATCGCGCGGCCACATCGCGCACGCCGCGGCATTCGTCGCGCACGCCGCGGCATTCGTCGCGCGCGTCCCGGATGAACTGCCAGCGATCCGAGCCGTGACCATGAAACGCGAGCAGCACGTCATTCGTCGCCTTCGCATCGAATCCGGGAGGAAGCCACTCGACATATTTCTGGATGGTGCCATCAACTTTTGCGGTAAATGAAATGTCCTGTGGCTCATCTTCGGGGGCGCCAAATCCCGCGAGCAAGCCGAGCGCCAGCACCAGCAAACAGCCTGCCCGATGCGAGATTTGCCACCGGTCGAGATTTTGCGAAAACATGGGTGGGCGCGTCATTTTTGTGCTTTCGAGTGGCGATCTTAGTAGTTTAGTGTCGTGCAAATGAAAAGACATATTTCCCCGGCCACCCTGCTGATCGCGAACCCCGGCTAAACCATTTTATTCAACCACGAATGGACACGAATCGACACGAATTCGGAAATCGGAATGCTCGGTGCCCTCGGCGTTTAACCCGCTGGATTTTAATCGCAGAGAATGCAGAGGTTTTCGGAGAGACCCGTGTAGAGGAATTAATTGCTCCTTCCCTTTGCACCGCTATCCGTCCGAACACGCGCGTGCTGCGAGGATTTTGGAGTGCGGTGGCAGAGCGCAGCGGCGACACCGCTTTTCGTCCGCAACCCGAGCGTCCAAAGCGGCGTGGCGCTTCGCTTCCCGCCGCACTCCAAAATGGTTTGGTTGCGGCTCCGCCGCGCTGTGTCCATTCGTGTTCATTGGTGTCTGTTCGCGGTTCTCAACTGCATTTTTCCTGCTCCTTGAAATGACCCTTTTACGAACCAAGTCCCAGGCCCAACTCGAGGCCAACAGCCGCTGGATTCCGGGCGGCGTGGTATCGCTCAACCGGAAAATCGAACCCACCCTTTCCTTCGTGCGCGGCGTGGGCAGCCGGGTCTGGGACGCGGATGGCAATGAGTTCATCGATTACCAGGCCGGCTTCTCCGCCAATTTTCTGGGCCATAACGATCCCGACGTAAACGCGGCGGTGCATCAAGCCCTGCGCGACGAACGGGTGTTGATGAGCGCGGGGCCGACCGACCGCGAAGGCGAATTAGCGGAGTTGATTTGCCACCACGTCCCGTTTGTCGAAAAAGTCCAGATCACCAATACCGGCTCGGAGGCCACGTTTCACGCGGTGCGCATCGCCCGCGCCGCCACCGGACGCGCGCATGTCATCATCATGCAGGGTGGCTACAACGGCTGGCACAATGACGTAGCGGCTAATGTTATCAGCAGCCTCGCCGACATCGGCCCGCGCGTCCGTCCCGGAGAATATCCTTTCGATGGCATCTCCGCCGGCATTCCTGACGCGCACAAACAACTGGTACACATCGTCAATTACAACGACCTTGAATCCGTCCGGTTCGTGGCAAAGACTTATCCGATCGCCTGCCTCATTCTGGAGCCGATCCTGCAAAACATTGGCGTGGTCAAACCACAACCCGGCTACCTCGCCGGCTTGCGCGCG
>JAYUBJ010000096.1:0-2502 GCA_043740915.1 Verrucomicrobiota bacterium | reverse complement strand
CCATCAAATTCGGCTGGGCGCCCATGGGCCAGGATGCAAAAACCGACGTGGCGCTCGTGGCCCAAGCGCGCAAAGGACTCGGCGCGGACGGAGATTTGATGATCGACGCCGGGCTGGTGTGGGACGCGCGCACGGCCATCCAACGGGCGAAGGCGTTCGCCGACTACAACATTTTCTGGCTCGAAGAGCCGCTGCAGCCGGACGACTACGAGGGTTATCGCAAGTTGAGCGAAGCCACGCCGGTGGCCATCGCCGCAGGTGAGCAGGAGAGCAACCGCCAATCGTTTCTTGATCTGATGGACAAGGGCAGGGTGGACATCGTGCAGGTGGATCTGACTCGTTGCGGCGGCTTCACCGAGGCGATGAAAATCGCGAGTCTGGCGGCGGATCGCGGCCTGCGCGTGGCCAACCACGGTTTCAGCACTTACATCAATGTCCATGCCGCGCTACACTGGCTCAACGCGATTCCGAATGCGCTCATCGCCGAGTTTGTCGTCCAAGAAAACACAAACTTGCGCGAGTGCCTCACCCAGGGCCACGTCCGCATGAAGGACGGCCTGCTGCCGGTGCCCGACGCGCCGGGGTTGGGACTCGAATTAGATGAGGCGCAGGTGCAGAAGTACCGCGTAGCTTGAAAGTTCGCCGGAGCACAATATGCAACCCAATTGCAAACTCAAGTCGTGCTTCCTGCTGACTCTAGCTTTGAGTTTCATTAGCGTTCACTCGGCTGGCATATTAAAAGAACTTGAATGTCATGACAAAGTCGTTCGTCACGGCGTGGAGACATTGGTTTTTCCGAAAGAGGTCGAATCGCTCTTTGGAGCCACGAACGTCGATCATTTCATTTCAAATTTCGGCAGCCAAAAACCATCTCCTATTTGGAACAGCGTCGCCTATTTTTCCGGGAGATACACATTTGCGCTTCAGGTTCCTATCTCAATTGATTACCAGAACTGCAAGCTCAACAGGGCAACAGGGGTGGTGTTCATCCAGATTAATGAAACGACCAAAGTGGACGTCTCAAAGTCTGGGATTGCTGCAGCCACGGAAAAGGGGCAGTGGAGACTTAACGGGGAAGAGTGGAAGCGTTTTGTCACGAATAAGGGAGATTGGACTGTTGTGAAAATTCCAATTCTCACGAACGCTCCTGTTAAAGGGTTTGATGAGTTTGTCAGGCAAGTAAGAGAGCCAATTCGCAACCGGAAGGAAGGCTTTGATATGCCTGTTCAGAAGGCAATTGACGGTCTCCGCAAGGGAACCACAGGCACGGATCAGAAGCAGGAGAAGAAACAAAAGTGAAAAGGTGTCATTAATGATCTTCAATCATCATCAGTAATTGCGGCTTATATGCTACACACCACTCTCGACTTCGATCGTCGCGGCAAGCAGCAAGGTTTTTTGCGTGCGCCCCATTCGCACAACCTCGGTGGCTGGGCCAATGTCATGATTCCCATTACGGTCGTAAACCACGGCCGCGGCCCGACCGTGCTGGTGTTGGGGGGCAACCACGGGGATGAATACCAAGGGCAGATCGCGATCATGAAACTCGCGCGGGAAGTGAAGCCGGACGTGGTTTCCGGTCGCCTCATCATGATTCCGTCGCTGAATCTGCCGGCGGCCCGGGCGGCCACGCGGTTGTCGCCGTTGGATGGCATGAACCTCAACCGTGCGTTTCCGGGCAAACCTGAAGGCGCGGTGACCGAGATGATCGCCGATTATTTGACGCGAGTGCTCTTTCCATTGTCGGACGTGGTGATCGACATTCATTCCGGCGGACGCAGCATGGAATTTGTGCCGTGTTCGCACATGCACCTGGTTCCCGATCCGGCGCAGCGCCGCAAGATGCTCGCTGGCATGCTGGCATGGAACACCGATTTTTCGTTCATCTATGCGGACATTGCGGGCAGCGGATTATTGCCGGTGGAGGCGGAGAACCAGGGCAAGATTGTGATCACCACGGAAATGGGCGGTGGCGAGTGCATCCCCGCCGACGTGCATCGGCTCACCCAAAACGGATTGCGAAATGTGCTCGTGCATCTCGGCGTGCTGGCGGGCAAGGAGCAGACGCGCAAGAGTCTCGGCAAGCCGCCCGCCATTGTCGTGCAGGCGTTGAAGCGGGAGGATTATTTGCTCGCGCCCGAGTCGGGTGTTTTTGAAGTGCTCGTGGATTTGGGGTCAAAGGTTCAACGCGGACAACCGCTCGGCTTGATTCATTTCATCGAGCGCCCGGATCGCGCGCCGGAAAAGATCACGGCACGTTCCGACGGCTATCTCATCACCATGCGCGCGCCCTGCCTGACGCAACAGGGCGATTGCGTCGCGGTCATCGCGCAGGCAGTGAGCGGGAAATCATTACTGGAGGAAGCGGACTGAAATCGTGCGCGCAATGCAAGTTGCGTCCGGTTCGATCACACGAGCAGCACCCATCCCTGGCTCATGACTTGGAGCGCCGGCCTCCGGCCCGGCGTGGTTTCGTAATGGGTGTGCTCCAGGCCGGGCCGG
>JAYUBJ010000095.1:0-2504 GCA_043740915.1 Verrucomicrobiota bacterium | reverse complement strand
AGCCTGCCGGGTTTTTCGGCGGCAAGTTGCCGCCGAAAACGGGCTGGTAGCCCGTGCCACCCATTTTTCAGACCGGCGCTGAGAAAGAAACGGCTCATTTCGCAGCGCTCGGTTTGATGAGAATCCGGATGGGTTCCGTCACGACGATGTCCACAATCTCCCTCGGCGTCGCCAGGTCGGTCGCCGCTTTCAGCCGATTCGCCGCTTCCGTCTTGGCGGCGTCCGCAGTTTTTTGAACCTCGGCCGCGGCTTTGGCCGCCTTCTCGGCTTCCGCTTTCTTGTCGGCGGGTGCGGCTAAGGCCTCATCGGCCAGCTTCTTGGCGGACGCAGCCGCAGCCGCGGCATCCTGGTCGGCTTTCTTCTGCGCGTCTTCCGCGCTCTTCACCGCCGCCGGATTATAGCGGTATTTCGTGACGCCGCCGCCGTAGAAAGCCAGGGTGTATTCTCCCGGCACTGGCTTCATTGCGGCCAGATCCAGGGCGACTTCAGCGGTGGAAGCGTTGAGCGGCAAATCAAGCTCCTTCACGCCGCCCTCCAAGCCATTGCCGATCGGCCGCAGCTTCATCGCACCGGTGAACTCACTGCGCCACGTAAGTTTCAATGGGATCGTCAGTTTCTCACCCACTTTGGCTTCCCAGACTTTGTTCTCGCTCGACGCAATCGTCACCGGCGCCGTCTCGGATCCACCCACGGAAACCGGCACGTCGGCCATCAGGCGCGGATTGGGAATTTCCTGGCTCGCATCGGGCACTGGCCAGACTTGCGACGCCACGCGACACGGACGCGTGACCGACGCGCCGTTGACCTGTGCGTAGCCAAACATCTTGGCCACGGCGAAAGAGCGCGGTGCGTTTTCCGCCGCCGTGATCAAGATCATCCCCCGCGTCTTGCCCGCGGGAATTTTCAAACCGCGCGCCGTCACTCCCGGCGGCAGGTCGTCCATGGCCAACTCGATGTCCCCATCGAAACCATCCCGCCGCACGCACGCAACTTCAAACGCCACCGTGCTCCCGTTGCGCAAGGCCAGGGGTTTCGACAGGGCTGCGCGGTCCCCATTTCTCAGTTCAAAATGCACCCCCCACGCCGCGAGCGCGAAATCCGGCGCCGCCTTGCGGATGATCAACCGATAAATATTGCGCGGATCGTTGCGGGTGCCCCCAAACAAATCACGCAATTGCAGCCGGTAAATCCCGTCTTCCTTGATCTCCAGCTTGCCAAGCACGTCCGCTGATCCGGATTCAAAAGGCGGACCGTCGTAGGAATAGCCGTTGCTCGAAGGCTTGATCGGACTGGGAATATCATTCAACTCCAAAACATCCGTGAGCTTTTCCTTGTCGCCTTCCTTCGTCACCCGCTGCACCAACACGAACGGATCCGTGGGCAACCCCAGACGTTCGGACGCCACTTCGATCCACCAGACCTCGGACTTCTTCGCCTCGAACTCAAACGTGTCCACGTCGGCCGCCGGAAAGAATTTACCCGCGATGTCACACGGCAACGTGATTTTCTGCGCCTCGCTTTGGAGGTTGTTGGGTTCGGTTTCCGTCGTTCTTGGAATGGTCGATTTCTCGTCCGGGGCCCACGAGAACGAGTTCACCATCCGGGTCGAAGGCTGGCGCGGAGGCGCTTCGGTGCCCGGCGCGTCCACCAGCGCCAGTCGATAAAAATACTCAGACCCACCTTGGAAAGTCAGGCCGTGAACCTTGACGAAATATTTGCCATCCGCCGGCGGCGTGAAGTCCACGACTCCACCCGTGCGGTTCACCACCAGATCGCGCCCCTGCGCATCCGCCAGGATCACCACGGGTGCCAGCTTCGAGTCCACGCCCGCCGCCGCGCAATCCACCACCACGCGCTTTCCTTTCACGGCCTGGAAAGCATAAAAGTCCACCGCTCGTTTGGTAATCGCCGCATTGCAGATCGAGTTCGGCTGGAGTTCCATCGCAGTTTCCAACGTGGTGTTCGGCTTCACCCGCAAGACCTCGGGCAGCGAGCCCACGGAAAATGCGCGCGCGGACGACACCCCCAGCCGCGTCATCAACCGGGCATCGTGCACGCCTTGCGGTGCATCCGCCGCAATCGTGACCATGAACTTGTGCTTCTCCACTTTGCCGTCGGGCCCAACCTTCGGCTTGGCCGTGATCTTGGGTTCGGAGAAAAGGAGTTCACAGGTGTCATCGATATTTTCGCCCGAAATAGCGACCTCGACCTGGGTGCCCGCCTTCCCGCCCATCGGCATGACGGTGAGCAGGCGCGGCGAGGGCAGCGCCACCGACTGCGCGAGGCTCGGGGAAACGAACCACAGCGACGCAATTCCGACGACAATTCGGACAGCGGCCTGTCTTAATACTGGGTGGAACGGGCTACCAGCCCGTTTTCGGTGGCAACTTGCCGCCGAAAAGCCCGGCGGGCTGGTAGCCCGCCGGAACAGGCCAGTGGCCGGTTCCACCCGGAATGGGGATGTAGGAGCAGTCAGACCGTCTCTAATGGATATTCGGGCCATA
>JAYUBJ010000094.1:0-8315 GCA_043740915.1 Verrucomicrobiota bacterium | reverse complement strand
CGCTGGAAGGCGGCCCATTGCAGCGAGGTGTCGAGGTTGACCCAGTCGAGACGCGTGGCGCCCTCGCCGTTTTCGGACCAGGGCTTGTGGCGCAGACTCGCTGGTCCGCGATCCGGATCGTTCTTCGGCGCGGCAGGGACGTGGAAGGAAATCTGCGCGAACGGATTTTTGTAAGTGTTGGGATAATTCGGCGGCTCGCTGCCGTCGTCCTCGAGCGTCCAGTTCAGAATGCTCTTCTGGCCGAAATAGGCATTCTGCAAATGGTTCGCCCACTCGACGAGCGGGATATTGCGCTCGACCAGCGCGCTGAAGCGCTCGTTCGCATCGGCTTTGTAGCAGGGGATGCGCGGGAAAAATTGCGGCACCAGCCGCGAGTGATTGAACTGTTCCTCCTTTGTGGTCTGCAGATCGGCTTTGGGACTGCTCATCCACAGCGGATTGCAATGCGCGATAATTTTGTGGCCGCGTAACGGCGCGCCGTAATATTTCATGAGACCTTCCAGGGCGAGGGGAAACAGGCCGTTCACCCCGGCGTTGACGAATCGGCCGGGCTGTCCCGCCTCACGGCTCAGGAAGTGCGACAGCGTGCCGTCGGACCGGACGTATTCGCCCCAGACCACGGAATCGCCGAGCACGATGATGTTCGTCGGGGCCAGTTGCGCGGCGCGCCGTTCGTAGAGCCAGTAGTCCTTGCTCAAGGCGTACGGGAGGCGGTAATCGGGGCCGGTTTCGAAGCGTTCCAGTTGCTTCCACAACAGCGGTGTCAGCAGCACGAGCGGCAGCAGGATGCCGAGCGCCATGGCCCATTGCCGCGCGTTCAGGCGCACTTCGTTGACGAACGGCGTGCCAGCAGTCTCGGTTGTTTTTGCCGGGGTCATGTCAGAACTGGAAGTAAATGAACGCGCCGCCACCCGAAGCGCAGAGGCAGAGATACAGGACCATGGAAACCGCCACGCCGACGCGGACGAAGCTGGTTTGCAAGAGGCCGCGAAAGCGCGACTCGTAGAAGAGTTCGTACAGCCAGACGACAAACACCAGGGCGAGCATGAGCGCGGGCATCTGTGGGTCGTGCCAGGCCGCCGTGAAGATGCGGTTGACGATGAGCAAGGCATCGCTCAACGAATCGGCCCGGAAAAATATCCAGGCGAAGCAGACGAAGAGGAACACGCCGAGTTGCTTCGCGAGCCGGGGCACTTTTTCAAGGTAAAAATGGTGCCGCTCCAGCTCGCGTGTGAACATGACCCCCAGCGCGTGGAGGATTCCCCAAATGACGAAGGTCCACGCGGCGCCGTGCCAGAAGCCGGAGATCAGGAAGGTCAGAAACAGATTCCGATAGGTGTTGAATTCGCCATGCTGGTTCCCGCCGAGCGGGATGTAGAGGTAATCGCGAAACCACGTGGACAGGCTGATGTGCCAGCGGCTCCAGAAATCGCCCAGCCCCGTGGCCAGGTAGGGATTGTTGAAGTTCAACCGCAACTCGAAGCCCATCAACTTCGCCACGCCGCGGGCCATGTCCGTGTAGCCGCTGAAGTCGAAGAAAATCTGCCAGGCAAAGGCAAACGTCGCCAGCAGCAGCGCGGGCGCGCCGAAATTCTTCGGATGGTCGTACACGCGCTCGACGTAAAACGAGAGGTAATTGGCGAGCGCCAGTTTCTTGAACAGTCCGACGAGGAAGAGCGACAGGCCATCGGTGAAGTTTTGCAGGCGGATGGCGGGAAACTCACGGAATTGCGGGAGCATGTTCCGGGCGCGCTCGATGGGCCCGGCGACGAGTTGCGGAAAGAAGCAGACGAAGGTCGCGAAGCGCATGAAGTGCCGCTCGCGTTCCACTTTTCCGAGGTAGAAATCAATCGTGTAACTCATGGATTGAAAGGTGAAAAAGGAGATGCCGACCGGCAGCGCGTAGGTTGCGCCGAACGGCATCAGCGCGCCGGGGTCCGGCAATGTCACGTGGAGGTGGAGCCAGGACAGCAAGTATTGGCAGTTGCCCAGCACGAACCGCGCGTATTTGAAGAAGAGGAGGATGGCGAGGTTGTTGAAAATGCTGATCACCAGCCAGAACGGGCGGCTGCTGAAAAACGAACCCAGCGCCATGAACAGGAAAATCAAACCGAGTCCGGCCAGAGTCGGGCGCAGGGTGGGAGGTCCGGCGAGCGCCAGGCCGAACAATCCCAGTGCCACCAGGGTGGAAATCAGGAACGCGATCTTCAACAACCAGTTATCGAATTGAGGGTGCGCCAGGCGCGCGCGCCAATTCACTGTTTGTCTTTCGCGCGGGCACTGATCCATCAGCGCGACCAGCGTGAAATCGAGCGCCGTGGAATACGCGATGAGGATCAGGTAGTAGGGATTCCACCAGCCGTAGAAGACATACGAGCACACCATCAGCCACGGAACCCACAGCCGCGTTTTGCGGAG
The DNA here is from genome assembly GCA_043740915.1 of Verrucomicrobiota bacterium. Classification (GTDB taxonomy): domain Bacteria; phylum Verrucomicrobiota; class Verrucomicrobiia; order Limisphaerales; family JAYTXL01; genus JAYTXL01. The sequence goes on along the minus strand of JAYUBJ010000094.1, from coordinate 5,897 downwards.
CGCGAAGAACACCGGCAGGACGACCAGCATGAAGACCAGAAACGTCCAGGTGTGGAAAAGCATATCGGGCGCGCGGGCGCGCTACTTCGCTTGGGCCACCAATCGCTTCAATTCCTCCGGCGTCGCGCGGCGCACGCAACGAAAGCCGCAGTAGTCCGTGTAAAAGCACGCGTCCGTGTCGCCTGTTCGCTGTCCTTGACGAAACGTGGCGCGCGCCATGTCCGCGCTCGCCTTCCACGAGCCGCCGCGCATGACACGCTTCACGTCCTTGCCCGGACTCGGCGGCCCGGGCGGATCAACCACCGGACTCTCCCGGTAGTAGGTCGGACTGTAAACATCCTCGCACCACTCCGACACATTGCCGCCCAGGTCGAAGATGCCCCAGCGGTTCGGTTTCTTTTGTCCGACGGGATGGGTTTTCTCGTCGGCGTTGGCCGCGAACCATTCATACTGCCGCAGCTTGTCCGGTTGTCCGAGATCGGCCGGGTTGTCTCCGCCGGCACGGCCGGCGAATTCCCATTCGGCTTCGGTGGGCAGACGATAGCCGTTCGCGGAAAAGTCGCAATCCCAGTCCGGCGTCTTCTCGTTGTAGCAGGGCTTCAGTCCTTCGAGGAGCGAGCGCTCGTTGCAATACTGCTTGGCGTCGCGCCAGCGCACCCGTTCCACCGGCTTCTTCGGGTTGTCCTGCCAGTGCGAAGGGTTCGGCAGTTGCGCCTGCTTGAACAGTTCGTGCGTCACCTCAAACTTATCCATGAGGAATGCGCTGACCCGGACCTTGTGCACGGGTGCTTCGTCGGGATTGCCCTGGTCGCGGCCCATCATGAACTCACCGCCGGGCAACGAGACCATCCCGACGCCGGACGCGGTGACGACTTCCACCGGCCCGGAGATTTCGGTCTTGGAATGGTTGGCTGCGGCATCGGTTTTGGTTTCGCCCGCCGGATCCGGTCCGGGTTTTTCGCACGCGGCCAGCAACGCGGCTGCCACCAGCGACACGCAGCCACGAATTTTCCGCATCACTTTTTGCTCTCCTTTTTCTGCTTTGGCAAAAACCAGGCCGACTCCTTGTTGCTGCATCCATTCGTGGTCAGCATGGTGAAATCCGCTTCGCGGGCATGATTGAGGTCAAGGCTGCCGTCGCGTTCCGCCGAGACGGCGAGCAGATTCCAGCCCGGCGCATACACGCCCACAATCTCGCAGGCCGCCGTGAAAGTTCCTGGTTTGGTCGGATCGCCCTTGCCATCGGGTCCGCGGCTGATGCAGAGGAGGTGGCTGTCCGGCGACCAGTCCACGTGATAAATCTTGTTCAGCTTGTCCTCGATGCGGACGCGCCACTCGCCGACCACCGGCTGCTCCGCGTCGAGGTTGATGGGGGCCACCGCGATCTCGTGGTCGCCCGGCCCCCAGGCGATCTGCTTGCCGTCCGGGCTGAAGCACGGCCGGCAGCCGGGGATGTTCAAGTTGATGATTTTGTCCCCGTGCGCCTCGATGAGCATGATGCCGTGCTTGACGTTCATTCCGGCATGGACGGTCGCCACGATCCATTTCCCGTTCGGCGCGTAGCTGGGATTGTAGAGGTGATGCAGCTTCGTGGTGTTTGGATGCGGCGTAATTTTGCCGGTGCCCACATCGCAAAAGCTCATCCCCGACGTGTAGTAATCCACCACGTTGAACTTGGGATATTCCTGCGGCAGAAAGCCGATGACCTTGCTGTCCGGGCTCCAGAATTGTTCCCGTCCGTGATCCACCAGTTTCTTGCGGTTCTTCCCGTCAATGTCCATGACGTGGAGGCTGCGGACTGTGTCACGGCCCTCGCCTTCATCCACGGCGAAACAAATCTTCGTCCCATCGGGCGACACCTGCGGGTAATGCTCCTGTTCCCTGGGCGTGTTCGTGAGATTCACGGGATTTGAGCCGTCAGCATTCATCACGAAAATCTCCCAGTTGTCGTTCGTGTAAGTTTCGTAGGCGATCTTGAACGGGGATCGGCTCAGTCGCTCGCGGAATGGCGCCTGCGCCTGGGTCGCCCCGCAAGCAATCAGGAACAGGGCGGCGGCAGCGAGCACACGGGACGAGCTCTTCCCGAAAAATAATCGCCACGACGGACGGAGTTCAATGGCTGCAGGCATGACGCGAGGCTAGTTGTGGGCGGGTGTTCTTTCAACACCAAACGCTGGAAACCGAGGACGGCGTGACCAATCCGATCTCCAGCACGCGGAATTTTTACCGCTTAAGCCAGTGAAGGCCCGAAGCAGTGCGGGACGCTGCGAGGCGCCGGAAACCGATGAAGTGACCGGGCGCGGGAACGATGCCGTTCAACCACGAATGCACCTGGATGCACCCGAATCAGAGCCGGGATCGTTGGGGCTGTGGCTGGGACCACGCCAGACCGCCGGAAGGTGTTTCCGAACCCTCGCCGTCGAGACTCAGTCCCCACCCAGCCCATTCGTGTTGATTCGAGGTTTCCTCGTGCAGGGCCTCGGCTCGATCGAACCGTATTCCGGAATCACAATGCGAATAAATTGATTTGTCCGCCGGCATTTTCCCGATATGTTTTTGGTGGCCGAACGCGTGGCCATAAATTCAATTGATCGCATGCCCCCATCCGACACATTGCTCGCCTCCTTGATCTGGGGCGGGGTTGGCTCCGGTTTCTTTGTTTATGGGATGAAGCAGCGGGCGACGGTTCCATCGTTCGGCGGGATTGCGCTCCTGGCGACGACTTATTTTGTGGAGAGCTCGCTGTGGATGTCCATCCTCTGCATCGGCTTGCTGGCGGCAATGTATTTTCTCCGGAACAGCGGGGATTAACGGCTGGCTTCCCAGCCAACAAAGCGGAATCGGTGAACTCTATTTATGAAAGATCATATCATTGTGGTTGAGGGTCGGGGCCGGTTGTCGATTGAACCGGATGCCGCCGTGGTGGAAGCCACCGTGGCGGTGCTGGACATGTCCTACGCCGCCGCCAACACGGAGGCGCAGCGGGCGGTGGCGCGGTTGCGCGAGGCGGCGATCGCCACGGGTTTCGCGGCCGCGGACTTCAAGACCACGGAATTTGGCGTGACGCGCGAGACGCAATTCCCCGGCGATCCGCGACGCTCCCGGTTCGTTGGCTTTCGCTCGCGGCACACGGTGGAATTGCAGCTGCCACTCGACACGGTACGGTTGAACCAGCTGGTGGAAGCATTTCAGGCGGCCGATGCCGATGCGGAAATAGAGGTCCGCTTCATCGCCACCGAAGGAGAAAATGTCCGCAATCGGTTGCTGGCGGCGGCGGTGGAGAATGCCCGGCATCGCGCCGAGATTCTGACGCGCGCGGCGGGCGTGAGGCTGGGCGACATTGTCCACATGAACTACGGCGCGACCGAGGCGGGCTTGCGCTCGGCGGCACTTGAAGTACAAGCCGAGGGGGCGCCGGGACCAGAAATCGAGGCCAGCGCTTTTGTCGCCGAAGAACGGGTCCAGATGACATGGAGATTGGAGCGTGGCGAACCTGGCTTGATCCCAGGCGCATCGTAGAAAGAATGTGCGAGCTTGACCCGTCCGGATGCTGGTTCACTATCCGCGCGGTTTTCCGAATTTCTTCTGGCGGCACTGCGAGACTGATTAAATATGAAACTAAGAGCTTGTTTGAAAAATGGGTGGCACGGGCGGGTAGCCCGCCGGAACAGGCCGGTGGCCCGTTCCACCCGGAATGGGATTTTCAAACAGGCTCTTGGCGCATGCCTGGTTTGTGCGGCGCAGTTTCTCTTCAGCGCGGAGCCGCCCGCCGGGACGGAGATTGACCGCGGCCCGTTTTATTCGGGCACCATCATGGCGTCCTTTCCCGGCAACAACCCCACGATGAAAGGCATCGTGGTCAGGCTCGGCGCGGACAAGAAATCCTATGTTTGCTACGACACCGACCTGCTGCGGCTTTCGATTGGCTGGACGGGCAGGTATTTGGAATTCGGCAATGGCCAGGTGCGCATCGAACATCCGCAGCCGCCGGCCGTGAAGGGTCAGGCGGTGTTCGGCACCCAACCCCGCCCTGGTTGGGCGAAGGACGGCGGCGACTTCCGGGACCCGCGCGAGAATCAGCAGGGACCGCTGCCGAAGAATTGGGCGAAATACCGCGGGCTTTATCTGAACGGGAACAACGTCATCCTTTCCTACACGGTGGGCGACTGCGCGGTGCTGGAAATGCCAGGGGTGGAAGCGAAGGCCGGCGGCAACGTTTTTACCCGGTCCTTCACCCTGGGCAAATCGGTCGCGCCCTTGAAGCTGCTCGTCTGCGAAGTTGAGAAAGCCTCGGGCGGCGTCGGTCCGGCCGGCCAACCGGTGGGTGCCGCGACCTCCGGCCCGGCGGACAAAAACATCGCGGTGATCGAGGCGAACAACAATTTCACGGCCGCCGGAACCGTGGGCGCGCCGCCGGGATCCGCGTGGGAAATTATGGATGGCCGGGTGTTGCTCAAGCTGCCGCCGCTCAAGAAAAGTGTGTCGTTCTCCATCCGGTTGCGCCGCGGGCCGGGCGCGGAATTGGCGAAGGTGGCGGAGGAGTTCCAGGCGTCGGCGAAGGCCACCGACTTGGCGGCGCTCACCAAGGGAGGTCCTGCGCGCTGGACCACGCCGGTGGTGACGCAGGGTTCCGTGGGCACCGGCCGCGGTCCGTATGTCGTGGACACGCTCACCGAACCCGCGAGCAATCCCTGGAACGCGAAGACATTTTTTGGCGGCTTTGATTTTTTCCCCGATGGCCGTGCGGCGATCTGCACTTTTCACGGGGACGTCTGGATTGTTTCCGGCCTTGACGACACGTTGGAGAAATTGACGTGGAAACGCTATGCCACCGGCCTGTTCCAGCCGCTGGGCTTGAAAATAGTGGATGGAAAAATCTATGTGGCCTGCCGCGACCAGATTAACCGGCTGCACGATTTGAACAACGACGGCGAGGCGGATTTTTACGAGAATTTCAACAACGACACCGTGGTCACGCCCAATTACCACGAGTTTTGCCTCGACCTGCAGACCGACTCGAAGGGCAATTTCTATTATGCGAAAGGGTGTCCGTGGCCGCCGAATGCGGAATCGCCGCATCAGGGGACCATGCTGAAAGTCTCGAAGGACGGTTCGCGACTGGAGGTGTTCGCCACCGGCCTGCGCGCGCCCAACGGCATGACCATCGGCCCCGGCGACGTCATCACCATCAGCGACAACCAGGGCCATTGGATGCCCTCGAGCAAGTTAAACCTGGTGAAGCCAGGCGGGTATTACGGCATGGCGCCGACGGCGCAACGGAAGCCGGTGCCGGCGGATTACGACCAGCCGATCTGCTGGCTGCCAATGAGCATGGACAATTCGAGCGGTGGCCAGGTTTTTGTGACGAGCGACAAATGGGGGCCGTTCAAGAATCATTTACTCTTCACCTCGTATGGCAAAGGCACGCTGTTCCACGTGATGACCGAGGAAGTGGACGGGCAGACCCAGGCCGGCATGGTGCAATTCCCGTTGCGGTTTGGCAGCGGCACCATGCGGGCGCGTTTCCATCCGCGCGACGGCCAGCTTTATGTGAGCGGCCTGCGGGGCTGGCAGACCAGCGGCGTGAAGGACGGCAGTTTTCAGCGGGTGCGCTACACGGGTGCGCCCGTCACCATGCCGTCCCAATTGCAGGTCGCGAAAAACGGAATTCAAATCACCTTCACCGGCGCGCTCGATGCGGCGTCCGTGACCGACCTCCAGAGTTACAGCCTCGAGCAATGGAACTACAAATATAGCGGCGACTATGGTTCGCCGGAATTCTCCGTGGAAAAGCCCGGCGAACAACACCACGACAAGGTCGCGGTGCAGGCCGCGCATTTGTCCGCGGATCGGAAAACGGTGTTCCTGGAAATCGCGGGGCTGCGGCCGGTGATGCA